>DAORIS010000005.1 GCA_035438625.1 Candidatus Paceibacterota bacterium | reverse complement strand
GTGGACCCCAGCGGACTCGAACCGCTCGCCTCCTCAGTGCAAGTGAGGCGCTCTACCAGATGAGCTAGGGGCCCGTACAGGTACGTATATTACATCATCTCCCGCCAAGAGCAAGATCAGCTATATGCATAGCTACCACTTCAGGCTCTGCACCCACTGCAGAAAACGCTACTCCAATAGGACTTTCTGCATGAATTTGTGGATGACTTTCAGAATCAATAAGATATGTTTTTCCTCTTGCGGTGACGATAAACTTCTGCTGAGAAACATGCCGATATCCCAATTCTTTATGTGCCCGTATTGCTTCAAGAGAAAGCTTTTGTTTTAACTCATCGGATAAACCTTGGATTTGAACGAAAGAACCGTCACTTAATTTCTCTTCAATAATGACTGGAGTATAGTGCTCCTTTTCTCTAAATTGCTCAATAACCGGCACAAACACCTGTTTTCCACTAATATATTCTTCAACAACTGCCGTGCCATGTTTTACGATAAAGTCGGCAATCGTATTTGATAATAAATCATATCGTTGCTCAAACTTTGCTTCGTTACGCCTTCCAAACCGTGTTGGTAAAAGCACAACTGGCATATGAAAGTGATTAAAGATATATGAAGCACGTTCTCGCGGATCATCTTCACTTGAAAGCAATAGGTGTCGTGGTGATTGGAATCCGTTTTGTGCATGTGATCGTTTGAGCCAGCCATGATGCGCTGAAATTGCTGACTCGGAAGCTCCAGAGCCGGTATATAGGATTCCAAGTGACTCAAGTAGTCGTTGAAGCTTTCCATCTGCACCGTACTCACCATGCATAGCGTTTACAACCAAATTAACACCCCGGAGGGCTTCGTGTGGTTCCGATTTAAAACCTGACACATGCCAATTTCCTTCTTTATTAATATAGATATCTTTAATAGCAGCGTCGCTTTGCTGCTTTTTTGAAAAGAACGAACGTAATGCATGTAGAAATGTACTGCCTGTTTTTAAGGAGTGGTTGTGGTGTAAGTTTCCACCACGGATAACTGCAATTGTTGTCGGGTCAAGAACTCTGTCCATTACCATAAGTATACATCCACTTCACAATGTGACCGATATGTACAGTGAAAAAAGTTGAGATAAAAAAACTGCCACCAGTCACTTCTTCCCGAATCGTCAAAGAGGGAGAAGATAACATGGTGGCAGTTCGCAGCGAGCAGCCGAGCCGAAAATTCTTCTTGAATCAACGGGAAATTGTGAGACCGAGGTCTAACAACAAACAATTGAATCGAGAAAAGAACGTACTGAGTAATTATAGTCTTGCCGGAATTTTTGTCAATTCTTATTTAAATAGCTTATTACGCAGTGACCGATGGTATGCAATCGCAAACCTATGTGCCTCAGCATTAGCCAAAAGAATGCTTGATTTGTGATCCATCGCAATTTTTTCCGCATTTTCACTTCCATCGGTAAGTATCCCCTTTGCCTTGTGTGATCGGTCTTTCACAACAGCTGCAATAACAATCCCCTTCTCCTCAAGTCCCGCTTCTATAACTGCTTCAACGGCTGCATTTCTTTGTGGTTGTGCACCGTCCATGATAATTAAATTTGGCATTGGCCACTCATCGTGCTTAAGACGACGCTTAACCACTTCAGCGAGTGCACCAACATCATTTGAACCACGTTGTGTACGAATTTTGAATTTTCGATACCAACTCTTTTCAACAATGCCATTCTCAACAACAACCATTACCCCAACCTGTTCTTTTCCTGACATGTGCGCGATGTCATACGCTTCAATACGAAATACATTTCCATTGTTCCTTCGCATTTCATCTGCCACTTCAGGATCATACTGAATCTCTTCATCTGGATCAGAAAAGTCTTCTCCTAATTTTTCTCGCTCCATCATTGGCTTGTCATCTACATCATCACGCTTGATGATTGCTATGTCGTTAATGTGATCAAGAGAATAGATTGAGCGCTTAATACGGCCAGCCTCTTCAAAGCGCTGTTCTTTTGCGGCACTACGCATATCTTTTTCAAGTATTTCAATTAGTTGCTTCTTTTTGCCACTGAAAAATAGTACAAGGTGTCTTACATTTCGTCCGTATTCCTCTGCGTTTACCTCACCAGTACATACTCCAGGACAAAGGCCAATCTGTCTGTTAAAGCAGGGTTTAGGTGTCGTTTTACCGCCTTCAAGCTGTGTTTCTGCCGGAACACATTTATCGTCTCTATATGGAAAAATCTTTCTGATAATTTTTAACGCTTCTCTAAGTGACCCTCCATTTGGAAACGGTCCAAAGGAATATTTCACAGACTTTTTTGGAAACGTCATGGAAAGTGTCCGCCCACGAACAGTGAGGAGTTTTGGGAATTTTTCGTTGGTAATAACAACAAAGTTATAGCTCTTATTGTCTTTTTGTTGTGAGTTGTATTTAGGAAGATGTTCTTTAATGAGATTTGCTTCCATAATCAACGCTTCAAGCACTGATGGAGTCACCTCATAATCCACCGTTTTTGAAAGAGTGACCATGTCGACGATGTGTCGACCACGAGTAGCGATGACATCATGGTTAAAATAGCTACGAACACGCGATCGAAGTGATGTTGCTTTTCCGATATACAAAATCTTCCCGGATGCGTCCGTAAATTTATATATACCAGGAACGTCTGGTAAACCGATTTTTTCAAAATCTTCGATAGTCATACGATAGTTTTATACTACCAAACCACCCCCCTACTTCAGATGTTTCTTCAAATACTGACCCGTATAGCTTTTTGCATTTCGTGCAACTTCTTCTGGAGTTCCCTTTGCAACGATTTGTCCACCACCCACTCCTCCAAGTGGACCAATGTCGATAATGTGATCAGATGATTTAATCAAATCTATATTGTGTTCAATGACAAGTACTGTATTTCCTTTATCAACCAACTTCTGCAAAATTTCAATTAGTTTTCGAACATCTTCGTAGTGGAGTCCGATAGTTGGCTCATCCATAAGATAGATTGTCTTTTGAGTATGTGGTCGATATAACTCAGAAGAGATTTTTACGCGTTGCGCTTCTCCGCCTGAGAGTGTTGTTGCGGATTGACCAAGTTCGAGGTATCCAAGACCCACTTCATTAAGTGATTGTAGTCGGTCATGAATTGCAGGAATATCCTCAAAGAATTTTAGTGCCTCATCAACAGTCATTTTAAGGACATCGTAAATACTCTTCTTCTTGTATTTCACCTCGAGAGTCTCTTTCATGAATCGAGTTCCACCACACACCTCACAAGGAACATATACCGTTGGGAGGAAACTCATTTCAACTGCAATTTCACCGTTTCCTTGGCAAGCTTCACATCGTCCTCCTTTTACGTTAAATGAGAATCGGTTTGCTTTCCAGCCACGTGCACGCGCTTCGCTACTTGATGCAAACATATCACGAATAAAAGTCCATGAACCAGTGTATGTTGCAGGGTTTGATCGTGGAGTTCGTCCAATGGCTGATTGGTCAATTAAAATTGTACGTGATACGTATTCGCTACCAGTAAAGCTTGAGCAATTGATCATTTCATTCGAACGGTACTTTCGTTCAAGACGAGCTTGGAGATTCTTATGCACGATCTCGTACATAAATGTAGACTTTCCTGATCCAGAAACGCCAGTGATACACACAAGCTTTCCAAGTGGAATTTCTGCGTTGAGTCCTTTGATGTTAAATGCATTTCCATTGCGGATGATAATCTTTCCAGCCTCCTTTGTTCTACGCTCTGGAATTTCAACAACCTTTTCACCACGCAAGTACGCGAGTGTTAATGATCCTGAATCGTTTTTCTTTGCAGTAAGAAGTTTATCTAAATAGTCAGCTACTACAATTTCACCTCCAGCAACTCCAGCGCCTGGTCCAATATCTACAAGATAGTCAGAAGCAAAGATAGTGTCCTCATCGTGTTCAACGACAATAATGGTGTTTCCTGCATCACGAAGACTTGTAAGTGTTTTAATCAAACGATCGTTATCTCTCTGGTGAAGTCCAATGGTTGGTTCATCAAGTACGTAGAGTGCCCCCACGAGACCCGATCCTAATTGTGATGCCAAGCGAATACGTTGTGATTCTCCTCCAGAAAGTGTATGTGCGCGACGATCGAGTGTTAAGTATTCAATACCAACGTCGAGCATGAATTGAAGTCGTGACTGGATTTCTCGAAGGATAACTTTTGAAATAATTTTTTCAGATGTTGTGAGTTTGAGGGATTCAAAAAAATCAAATACATCTTCAACTGACTTTGATATGAGGCTATGAATATTAATTTTTTCAATACCACTGTCCTCTCCACCAATAAATACATGGAGTGCTTCTTGGCGAAGTCGTGCTCCTCCACATGTCTCACATGGGTCTTCTCCCATAAAATACTTTGTACCAAGTCCGTTACATGTTGGACATGCTCCGTATGGTGAGTTGAAAGAAAATAGTCGAGGTTCGATTTCAGGATACGCAAATCCATCGTACGGACACATAAACTTTGCTGAGATCAAACGTTCTTCATCACCAGTTTTAATACGGATTAATCCATTAGATTCAGTGAGAGATCGTTCAAGAGCCTCAGAAAGTCGCTCCTTCATGTCCTTACTATCACTTTGAAGTTGAGATACGAAAAACTCATCGATCAAAATGTCGATGTCGTGTTTCTTGTTTTTATCAAGTGTAATCTGCTCTCGAAGTTTCTTCTCTTCTCCATCAACAAGTGCGCGCTCGTATCCCTTTCCAAGATAGTCATAGAGCATTTGGTAATACTCACCCTTTCGTCCAACTACAACAGGAGCGTAGATTGCGAGTTTTGCATCAGAATACTTAACACCCATGACTTCCTTCTTTCCTTTTCCAGATGTCGAAATTTTTGCAACTGATTCAAGAATCGTTGCCATAATTTCTTCTTGAGACAACTTCTTAATCTCACGACCGCAGACCAAACAGTGAGGCTTTCCAATGCGCGCATAGAGCAACCGGAGATAGTCATAGATCTCAGTGATTGTTGCTACGTTTGAACGTGGGTTATTTGAACGAGACTTCTGGTCAATAGAAATAGCCGGTGAAAGACCGGTTATTTCATCAACGTCAGGCTTCTGCATTTGTCGCAGGAACTGGCGAGCATATGAAGAAAGGGACTCAACGTAACGGCGCTGACCTTCAGCAAAGATAGTATCGAATGCCAAAGATGACTTACCAGATCCAGAAAGACCAGTAAATACCACCATTTTGTTTCGGGGCATCTCAACTGTTACGTTTTTTAAGTTATGAGTACGGGCACCTTTAACAACAATCTTGTCGCGATCTTCAGGTTTGCCATATTGGTGAACAAATTCTGTTTTTTGTGCCATGAGAGATTTAGTGAACGTCCGTACAGTATATCAAAAAATGAGCAAATAATCAAAATACATCTACGTGTTTTGGGTATAAAAAATGGCCTCAAGTGTGTACTACAACTCTTGAAGCCATGGGTGGCGCCCCTCCAGACGCCTATTCATTACGCACACAAACATGTTGGGGGCGGATCTATTGGATCAGGTGGTAATTTCTTACCCTTATTCTCTCGTTTTATCCGCATGTACACCTCAAGACGATGGATGGCAACGGTTATCGGGGCAGTGATGCCTAACCGAACTTTTTCGTCACCACGAATGTCAACAAGCATTATCTGGAAACAATCGATGGAGTAGACCTCATCGATTCCCAACTTCATCTCTTTCGAGATGTGTCCTGAGATTTGTATGCGAACCTTGTCGCCTATAATCTCCAAAACTTCTATGTTGACATCATCACCAACCACAATCACCTCACCGACCTTGCGTGTGAGCACTAGCATAGGATCTCCTTGCAAAGCCGATGAAAAATGAGGTACGAACGTCGTACTTCCGACCTGAATGTAACCCTAATTTACCTAGTTGTCAATATCCTCATCCTTATTGTGGATATCGGAAGCTTCCTTTGCCTTTGTTTCACGCTTCTTTTTAGCCTCTTTTCCCCCGTATAGCCTTGTTTCTAGGGCGTAAATCTCATCTCGAAGGATAGCTGCCGTCTCGAAATCAAGCATCTTCACGGCATCATTCATTTGAGAAGTCTTCTCTTTTATGAGTTTTTCAGGGTCGCTACTAAAACGCTTCTCATCAAACTTCAATAGTTGAGACACAGTCTTATCATGTGCTGAAGCAAGGTGCTCTGTAATGTCAGAAATCTTCTTTTTAATGGTTTTGGGAGTGATACCATGCTCTTTGTTGTACGCAAGTTGTATTTCGCGACGACGATTGGTTTCTGCAATAGCACGATCAAGTGATCCAGTCATATGATCAGCGTAGAGGATTACCCGACCATCAACGTTTCGTGCGGCACGACCAATTGTTTGGATAAGTGACGTCTCTGATCGGAGGAATCCTTCTTTGTCAGCATCCAAAATTCCAATGAGTGATACTTCAGGAAGATCCAATCCTTCTCTAAGTAAGTTAACTCCAACAATACAATCAAACTCCCCTTTTCGAAATTTACTCAAGATCTGAATGCGCTCAATTGTTTTAATGTCACTATGTAAATATTCTGACTTGATTTTCTTTTCTTTTAAGTATTCGGCCAAGTCTTCAGCCATCTTTTTTGTAAGGGTTGTCGCAATGACACGGTCACCTTTTTTAATTGTCTTCTCTGCTTCTTCAATAAAATCTTTAACTTGTCCTGGATAGTCTCCATTTTGAACAACCGGTTTGATGACCAACTGAGGATCGATAAGTCCAGTAGGTCGAATAACTTGCTCCGCAACCTGAGTACTATGAGTTTTCTCATAAGGGCCTGGTGTAGCTGATGTGTACACCGCCTGTGGCATACGCTCTTCAAACTCTGCAAACTTGAGTGGTCGGTTGTCTCTCGCAGATGGAAGTCTAAAGCCGTGCTCGATAAGAGTATTTTTTCGAGACTGATCTCCTGCATACATTCCTTGGATCTGTGGAATTGTTACGTGGGATTCATCGATAATTAGTAACCAATCAGGATTACCATCCTTATCCTTTGGGAAATATGAAAGTAATGTGTCAGGCGGTTCACCTGCCATTTTTCCCGAGAAGTGCCGTGAGTAGTTTTCAATACCTGAGCAATATCCTACTTCCTTGATCATTGCGAGGTCATATGACGTACGACGCTTTATACGCTCTGCTTCAAGTAGCTTTCCTTCCATTCCTGCATACTCTTTGAGTCGCTCATCGAGCTCAGCCTTAATTGTTCGAATTGCACGCTCTCGGTCTTCTTCACCGGTGATGAAGTGTTTTGCTGGGAAAATGAAGAATGCATCCGGTGTTCCTTTCTTTTCTCGGGTAATAGAGTCTAGAATTTCAATTGTCTGGATCACATCATCAACAAGTTCAATTCGGTAAATTTCTGTTTCAGATACCGGCATCACTTCTACAAAGGATCCAATTGCTCGAAACATTCCAGATGAAAGGTCAGCCGGGGTTCGTTCATAATGAATATCAATGAGGCGGCGGATAAAGTCAGCACGTGTCACTTTCATTCCCTTTTCCACGCGCATATTTACACGCTCATAATTTTCAGGACTACCAAGACCATAAATACAGGATACTGATGCCACCACAATGGTATCCCTTCGAGTTAAAAGAGACTGAGTAGAGGCGTGACGGAGTCGTTCGATCTCTTCGTTAATCTGCGCTTCCTTTTCAATATACGTGTCAGTTACCGGCATGTACGCTTCTGGCTGGTAGTAGTCATAGTACGAGACGAAGTAGTGAACCGCGTTATCCGGAAAGAATTCCCGATACTCTTGCGCAAGCTGGGCTGCAAGAGTCTTATTGTGCGCAATAACAAGTGTAGGCTTCTGCATCTCCTGGATAATGTTGGCAGCAGTAAATGTCTTACCAGAACCAGTTACCCCCAAGAGTGTCTGGTGTTTGTCTCCATTACGTAAACCACTCACAAGTTTCTTGATTGCTTGTGGCTGGTCTCCACCTGGCTTAAATTGGCTTTTGAGATTGAATTTCACTTACCTACTATAATACTTCTTTATAAAGTTGTCTCTGAAATCGTAAAATGTGTCGTCTTCCATTGACTCCCTGATCTTTCGCATGAAGTCAGAAATGAAAAAGAGGTTGTGGATTGTCGCAAGTGTCGCGGCAAGCATTTCTTTGGAGTGAAAGAGGTGTGCTACATACGCTCGGGTGAAGTTTTTGCATGTATAACACGCGCAACCATTGTCTAGTGGCCCAAAATCCTGTCTATATACTGCGTTTGTAATATTGATCCTCCCAGCACTTGTATGAATACCACCGTTTCGTGCGATTCGAGTTGGAGCTACACAATCAAACAAATCAACTCCTTGTTCTGCACCCATGAACAAATCTTCTGGCTCTCCGATACCTAACAAGTGACGAGGTTGATCTTCTGGTAAAAGTGCATTCACCCATGAAACGGCTGTTTGCATGTCTTCTTTGGCAAATGATCCACCAATTCCAAACCCATCAAATCCCATGTCGGCAATTGTCTTTGCACTCTCTTCGCGAAGATCTCTGTCTCTTCCACCTTGGATCACTCCAAAAATGGCTTGTCTCGTTGCGTGTATTGAATTTCGATGTTGCGTGAGACATCGCTTTGCCCAACGATGTGTACGATCAAGTGCTTCTCTTTGATAGACCCTCGTCTCTGTTGGAGACGTACACTCATCAAAAGCAAAAAACATGTCTGCTCCAAGTGCGTGTTGAATGTCTACTGATTTTTCTGGAGTGAAATAGTGTGCAGTCCCATCAATGTGCGACCGAAACATCACACCATCGTGATCAATTGAGACCAGTGGTGCTTTTACTTCTTCATCAACATCACCCGCGGCAAGTGAAAGTTCCGAGGAAGATTTAAGAATTTTTGAAATTCCTTTTCCGTATGCCGCACCAAGAGAAAACACCTGGAAACCTCCTGAATCAGTCATTGTTGGTCCTTTCCAGTTCATCATCTTTGCAAACCCTCCAGCTGCTGAAACCATGTCAGCACCTGGCTCAAGATATAAATGATATGTATTAGCCAGTACCGCTTGGACACCTGCTTCAACCGCTTGCTCTGGTGTAATTGCTTTAAGTGTTGCTTTTGTTCCTACTGCAACAAAAGCCGGGGTCTTGATAACCCCGTGATCAGTTGTTATGACTCCAGTTCTTCCACTTACATCTGGAGAAATGGATCGTGTCAGATCTGTCTTTAAACGCTTAGAAAGCGTGAATTTCATTACCCAGTTCTACCCTGTTACTTAACGTCAAGCAACTCAACATCAAAAAGGAGTGTTGATCCGCCTGGAATTGGTCCGTAATCATTTGGGCCATATCCGAGGGATGAAGGAATGACGAGTGAACGCTTTCCACCAACCTTCATACCAGCAACACCAGTGTCCCATCCAGCGATTACCTGTCCTGCTCCGAGGATAAATGAAAATGGCTGTTTTCCAACTGAGCTATCAAATACTTTTCCGTCGGTAAACTTTCCTGTGTAGTGTACTGTTACTGTCTTTCCTGAAACGGCCTCGGCACCAATTCCAACAACACTGTCAGTTACCTGTAGTGAGTTTGTTTCACCTGTCGCTTCTACTTGCTGTGAATTCTTAACATCCACTACCTCTACAATTTCTTCTTGTGTGTTCTGTGTATCCTCACCTAGGCTATTTGATGAATCTCTAACGTCCATAATAATTTGTAATGCTAATAAGACCACTAATGCTAACCCAAGAAGGTAAATCGGCCAATACGCTTTGAATGATTTCATGTGTTTGTTAATTATTTATAATTTATGATGTTGTCGATGTTGCAGTGAGTGGATTATCGAACTTGCTTGTATCAACTACACTTTCAACGACGAAGTTTATCACCAGCCAACCTATTAACATCAAAAATATTCCAACTGCGATCTTTGTAAATGATTTCTTGGCCTTGTTAAGCACTCCTGGATCACTCGCTCCCGCAAATAAATATTGCCATCCTGCTTTTAAGAGCATGAATAGTAATAAAATGAGTGCGAGGAAAATAACTGCGTTGATAACGCTATGTCCAAGATTAATTAAGTCATAAAAATCACACTGGTCATCGAGTGTTTTTCCGCAGCTAATAAGATTTAAAGAGCCGTCTTCAGCGTATGCATGTGGTACCATATCCTCATTATATGCAAGCTGACAAAGATAACCAGCCTTTTTCCAACACCTCGTACGTTCCAGTAACACTTCACCAGGTAGAAGAAGAGATTCGAGAACGTATTCACGCAGTCAACGATGAGATGATTGCGGGATTTAATTTAATTAAGCGACAACCAAAGTCAGTAAGTATTTTTGGCTCTTCTCGTTTTCCAGAAACAAATAAATATTACAAAGATGCCCGTGAATTATCTGGCATGCTCGCAAAAAAAGGCTTTAGTGTCGTAACTGGTGGTGGTCCCGGCATCATGGAAGCTGCAAATCGTGGCGCATCAGAGCATCACGGCCATTCTATTGGATTAAATATCAAGCTTCCGTACGAACAACACGTAAATCCATACATCAACCACGGAATGCAGTTTAATTATTTCTTCATAAGAAAGGTTATGCTCACCTTCTCTGCTGAAGCGTACATCTTTTTTCCGGGCGGTTTTGGAACAATGGATGAATTCTTTGAAATTGCTACGCTCGTGCAAACCAGAAAGATTGAAAAAGTTCCAATGGTTCTCTATGGAACAGATTTTTGGAACCCACTAATTGATTTTATGAAACGAAATATGTTTCCACTTGATACAATTGATCCAGACGATCTTAATCTCTTTATGGTTACAGATAGCCTTGAAGACATCGCTGCGCTTGTAGAGCACGTTCCTGTACGAAATGGTGTGCGAATAAAAAAAACACCACTTCCGTAGAGGTGGTGCCTTTGTTTCTAATTGTGTAAAAGCTACGTTAGTAACTTATCTCCCCGTCGCCCAACTGATGGACGTACCTGATTAATGAACTCGAGCGCTTCAGCAAGCAACTCAGTAACTTGAGTTGCCACGTTTTCCTTACTTTGGCTGGCGTCAATGTTTATGAAACCGTTTTCGAAATACCCCCTAGAGGCGATTGCGTGTTCGGGCAACGTCGATAACTGCTTGAGCGTCATTGCAAGACAAGGACTCGAACTGTCAAACCTGCCAAATGACTCTGAAAAAACCTGGAGTCGATGAGCAAGTCTTTCATGGGTGTCATCAGTTCGCTTCTCAGTAATCTGACGACCCGGCATTCGATTAAAACAGTCTTCGTCAGACACCTTGAGAAGCATGGGGATAATCTCGACACGTGTGCCGACTTGCTCCCGAAGCAGTTCTGCTTGCTTATGTGTTCTCGGGTATCCGTCAGACACAAACATGTTTGACCGTGTAATTTGTGGAATACGAGAATTAAATCCGTGCATGAAACTCTTCACGACAATTCTATCCTCAACCAATGCACCGCACTGCATCTTTCCGCCCACATCTGCAAGCAGCTGCTGGATGTCTGCGTGCCGACGAGCCTCATCACTCTCATCAGTAAAGACACCAGCTGAAATTGCCTCCAAAATTGAAGTTGAACTTGTTTGGGAAGCCGCTCCATACAAACTCTCGAGGGTCTTGCGCGCCTCACTTTTCCCAGAGAAGGGTTTACCAACAAGAACGACACACACCATTCGATTCGGACGATTCGGACGAACTTTACCAACCATCTGCTACCTCCGTGGTTTGAAGACAAAAAAAGAAAACAACGTACTTACTGCAAACTTGTACCATATTTATAGTGACGAGACAAGAAAAGGACTCTCTAATCCTCTAGGAGTTTAACCCACCACTCGAACGTAAAATTCATCAAAAAAGCTGCTGGAATGTAGATTGGTGCCAGGAGGAAGAAAAGTAGTACTTTAACTGTTCGATTCATATCCTGACACTACCACGCAGCCTTACATCCCTCAATTCCCCATAGTCCTCTTTTAAATGCCTTAGCATCGTTCTCTACGTACTCTATATATACCCGTAACTGGTACGGCTCTCCAAAAGACTCCTCAAATGCATATCCCAAGGAGACTATTTCCTTATTAATAAGTCTCCAGGTAGAGTTTGAATCTTTGGTAAATACATATCGAAGTAACCTCCCATATTTATCCGTATCTGACTTTTCAGTGTCCGACGCAAGATATACAAATGTCCCCTTTATAAGTCTGTGCTTTAGAAAGACGGATGCTTCTTTTCCAAAACATTCAACACGTTTTCGTGGATCAACTGATTCAGGTGCGTTTATTCCTAATAGCCGTACTGTGTATGTTTTTCCAAAAATTCCTTTTGAGACATTAATAGTGTCTCCATCAATAACCTTCTTCACCATATACACATCTTGGTGGAATAATGCTCTAACTCCAATAGAATGACCAAGATACACTCCACATACACATATAGATAGAGCAATTATCCACGTACGTGCCATAGCACATACAAGCACTACTCAACTCAATACTTATTAAAATCTATTCGAGTCCTGAAAGAAAATAAACAGCGAGGACTGCAACGATTGATGCGCCAATTATAGAAAGTTTTGGATGTGCGTGCCGTGTTTCAGGCAAAATGTCTGACGCACCGACATATAAAAAGAGTCCAGCGAGCGCTGCGAGCGCAAGACTTAACACAGAATCGTTGAGTGTAATGATTTGACTGAGTGCAATACCAAAGAGTGGAGAAAGTATAGTCAGCACTGACCAAATGAGTACTTGTCGCTTGCTAACATCATTCCGAATGAGAACTGGGCCAACCGTCATACCATCTACAATCCTGTGCATACTAATTGCAGCGATAACAGGAAGCGCGAGCCCGGGGAGTGCAATGAGTGCTGCGCCCGACGCTAGTCCATCAATGATTCCATGAGCGGAGACAGATGCTGGTGCAAGTCCTGCGTGCCCTACGTCCTCATGAACATCGTGTGTATGTTTGTGATGTTTAAACACAAGAGACGCAAAGAATGCTAAGAAAAAACCACCAACCATCACCATCAATAAATACTGTATGTCATGTATTGATTCCCCAATCTCAATTGATTCGGGAATAAGGATAAGACATGCGGTTGCGATAAGTGCACTTGCACTAAACGAGAGCATCATATGTACACTGTCTTTGAGCACATATGAAACAAGTAGCCCAATTACTGTTGCCGCGGCCACACATAGAGTAAGAATAATGAGTATCATGAATATTTTTTTCTGAGTTTTGAGAAATAAATTTTTTCCTCTCTCAATAATACCCTACACTAGGCCGTGCTACGTTTCAATCGTTGACAACAACTCCTCGAACTTGCGAGGCAGCTTTTCCACAGGGGTTTCGACCCACCGTCGGGGATATACTTCACTGTACGTTTATTAGTAATTAGCATTTGTAACAACCACAGTCATAACTATGTCACCGAAAACAGCCGAGAGGTCTTCTACAGAAACTGTTCTTGTAAAGAAAATCCAAAAGCGCGACGGGTCTATCGTGCCGTTTGATATCCATAAGATTGCACACGCGATTGGTAAAGCGATGCAGGCAACTGGTGAAGGATCAGACGAAGAGGCAATGATGGTTGCCAATAAAGTCCTTGCTGACGTGGTACGAATTACAAAAAAGTATAAGAGCTTCATTCCGGGAGTTGAAGGTATCCAAGACTCAGTGGAGAAAGAACTTATCCTTTCTGAATACGTAAAGACTGCAAAGGCATATATCCTTTACCGACAAGAGCACGCAAAGATCCGATCCCAACAGGCTGTTGAAATTCCTCCAAAGGTGAAAAAGTTGGCTGAGGACAGTAAGCAATATTTCAAAAACCCACTTGGTGAGTTCGTGTACTACCGAACATATTCAAAGTGGAAGGACGATGAGCAGCGCCGTGAGACATGGATTGAGACTGTGGACAGGTACGTTGAGTTCATGAAGGAAAACCTCGGAAACAAGCTCAAGGAATCTGAGTACAAAGAAGTTCGTGAAGGAATCCTCAAGCAAGAAGCAATGCCTTCTATGCGCCTCCTCCAGTTTGCAGGACCCGCTGCACGAAAGACTAACGTGTGTGCATACAACTGCTCATATATTGCCCCTGAAAGCTTCCAGGATCTCGCTGAGATCATGTATGTTTCAATGTGTGGTACAGGAGCAGGATTTTCAGTAGAGAGCCAAAACGTAGAAAAATTTCCACAAATTGCAATGCAGACTGGCGAGAAGCTTCCTACACACGTTGTACCCGACAGCAAAGAAGGATGGGCAGATACATTAGCGTTTGGAATGAAGATTTGGGCTTCTGGAAAGGACATTGATTTTGACTACTCTCTTCTTCGACCAGCTGGAGCACGACTTAAGACTATGGGAGGAAAAGCATCTGGTCCTGAACCACTTCGAAACCTTATGCAGTTTGTTCGAACAAAAATGCTTTCACGACAAGGTAAGCGTCTCCGAACTATCGATGTCCACGACATCATCTGCACCATTGGTAACTGTGTGGTTGCAGGTGGAGTTCGACGAAGCGCCATGATCTCTCTTTCTGATCTTGACGACACTGATCTTCGAGATGCAAAACAAGGTGCATTTTATAACACTGAGATCCAGCGAACACTTGCTAATAACTCAGCAGTGTATTCTCACAAGCCATCAAGCACTGAATTTATTGAAGAGTGGACAGCGCTCATGAAGTCGGGCTCTGGAGAGAGAGGAATCTTCAACCGAGGATCACTCACAAAGACACTCCCCGACCGACGTCTCAAACTCCTCAAGGAAATCAAGGGATACTTTGATCCATCAGGTGAAGTCATCACTGCGCCTATGGGAACAAACCCGTGTGGAGAGATTATCTTGCAGTCTAAGCAATTCTGTAACCTTTCAGAGGTAGTTGCACGCGAAGAGGATACTGAAAAGAGTCTCATGAGAAAGATGCGTATCGCTACAATCATCGGTACATACCAGTCATCACTTACAAACTTCCCATACCTTTCAAAGCAGTGGAGAGAAAATTGTGAAAAGGAACGCCTTCTCGGTGTATCTATCACTGGCCAATGGGACAGCCCAGCTGTACGAAACCCTAAGGTACTTGAAAACCTTCGCAAGGAAGCTATCCGCATCAACCAACTCTTTGCAAAGCGAATAGGTATCAGCGCATCATCATGTATTACATGTGTAAAGCCTTCTGGAACACTTTCACAAACCGTAGACTGTTCATCAGGAATGCACCCACGTCACGCTCCGTACTACATCCGACGTATCCGAATCTCAGCAACTGACTCACTATTCAAGATGCTCAGAGACTCAGGAGTTCCGTATCATCCTGAAGTTGGACAGTCAGCAGACAGTGCAACAACATTCGTCCTTGAATTCCCTGTTAAGGCTCCGCAAAATTCAATCTACAAAAACGATGTTACAGCTATCGACCAACTAGAACACTGGAAGATGGTTAAAGTTAACTACACAGAACACAACCCATCTGTAACTGTTTCGGTTGGAGAAGATGAGTGGATCGAGGTGGCTAACTGGGTATACAAGAACTGGGATATTGTTGGAGGTCTTTCATTCCTTCCTCGAGATAACCATGTGTACCAACTCGCACCGTATGAAGCGATTGATGAAGCAAAATACCTAGAACTATCAAAGGGTTTTGAACACATTGATTACTCAAAGATCATTGCGTACGAAAAGACAAATGAACTTGACGTGAAGAAAGAACTCGCGTGTGCAGGAGGTGTGTGTGAAATTGTTTAAAACAAAATAATTATTGAAAATAAAAAACCGGTTTAAAACCGGTTTTTTTATTACCCTACAAACTAATTATTTACTAAAAATTGCCATGTGAGCAGAAAACTTCTCAACAAAAGAAACAAGGTGTGTTCGTGTATTTTCGTCAGTTAAGTTCCCTTCTGCATCAAATTTATGCATTGCATCACTTATGTATGCTTCAGGTTGACCCATAGTATGTGCATCAAGATACGACATGATCTGCCTGAGGTGCATTTGTGCAAGACCAGTACCTACGTTACCTACAGTTGTACCAATAACAGCAAATGGCTTCTTTGCCCACGCACTATCTCCATATGGTCGTGAGGTCCAATCAATCGCATTCTTGAGAACTCCAGGAATTGAACGATTGTATTCAGGAGTTACCACAAGCACACCAGACGCCGCACGAATTTTATTCTTTAACTCTTGCACTTCACTAGGAAACGAAGATTCTTCATCTTGGTCATAAAACGGAATAGTACTAATATCAACGATTTCAACGTCCATTCCTTGTTCAGATGCTATTTTCGAAAGTTCTCTTGCCAACCCTTTGTTATAGGACGCATCTCGTAAAGATCCAGGAATGATGAGTAGTGAATGTTTTTTCATATATGTACTTGTTTAAGATCTTTCGATCGGCTGATAACTTATGTAATTATAAGTTTTTAACCATATCCCTGATACTTGACAATAGATGATAAATATGCTATCATGCACACAGCGTTAATTAGCACATTCAATCTACTTTTCGGCTCAGCCGAGGATATCCACAATGAGAACGAACCGAGAGTCATGGATTCTAGGTTTTGGGTGCGGCGCGATTCTCACAGCAATTGTTGCCCTACTCATTCTTGGTCCCATCACATATCGTTTGATGGAGCTTCAAGACGCACGAAGTTTGACTCACGACAAAGAGCAGGTTGCGGCACGTGCCCATACCCAAGACTGAGCCAAATTTCAAACATTAATGCCACCAATTTCTTGGTGGCTTTTCTTTTTATATCTTTGCAACAGAAGAAACTTTCATAATACCCACAATGGCATATATTTTCCATTCACGACTCGTTTCTAATTCTAGGGCTGGAACAAGTGAGCCCGATACACGTACCTTTGTTCCAATTGCAATACTTGAAATATTTTGTGAGCGAATAGAATCCATGTGAAGTGCATAATACGTTCCTGATTCAGTTTGTATTCCATATGTGCACTCCATAGTTACAGGACCACTTACATCTCGATGTGGAAGACATGCAAGGATGCCGTCAAATGATGACGTTTGGTTTGCAAGTTCAATAAAAGTGAAACTTTGTACCATTCCTTCCAATACATTAATAACAACATCTTGGTTGAATTCTGTGATTCCTTGTCCTGGATCATATGCACCAATATTTGAAGAGTGAATTGTGTACTCAATCGAATAACACTTTTCATTCCACACAGTTCGATAACTTACCGTTTCATAAAATTGCCCAGCTCCAGCATCTGACTGTGTAATTTTAAAAAACTTTATTCCATTAATGGTGATATTTTCACCAGAGGTTGTGTTGGTAGGAGCAGTAGCACATAAGCTCACTGCATTTTGATCATCAGTTGATCCAACAGTGATTCGAGCATCGCCAAAATTAGTATTCGGTTGTATTGAGCGCGGAACATTAACCTTTGCATGTAGTATTCCACCATCTGTCTCAATCATGCTCCACGGTTGCCCTTGTATTTCTGAAGCAGGTGCAATATCAAAATCACTTAAATATGAGAAGGAGAATTGACCTTGAGGATCCTTATATGTTGATAGACCCTCGGTTTCAACAGTTGAAGTAGAAACATCTACAACCTGTTCTTTCTGTATCGGTTCCTGTGACCATGCATATACTCCAATACCGATAATAAATACTCCCAAACCAAGAACGATCCACAGTGCTGCGTTTTTCATATATATGTATGACGAATTAAACCGGATGTCATGACAAAAGAAAAGGCCCCGGGGTTTTCCCGGGGCCAAACATTGTTCTATTCACGTTCAACACTGAGTTCATCTTTCACAGCCTTGGAAGAAATGCAGTGTCGAGCAAATATCACCCCAACATCATCCTCGGGATTATTTTCTGCATACACAGCAAGTCCATACAAGATGTGATCAGTGTGTATCACCTTGTAATTGCATTCCGCACTAACACCAGACGCAATTATAAGCACCTGTTTGGTTTCTGGTGCTTTCTCCAATCTTGAAGAGTGGACTGCACTTCCATCTGGAGTAACACAGAGGCGCGCATCTCGGAGAATAGTGTCAATAGCGTGACCTAAGTTCCATAGCACAACACTTGCCCTATGCTTTCCACTCAACACTTCAACACTAAGCACTGCTATAAGCACGTGGATAAGTTGAATATTTTCACTACCAGATCTTTGTGCCTCGTTATTTGCGTTCACCATGACACTCTGAGTTTTTTCACTCAAGGTCATCATCTGCCCAGTCGACTTCATAACCACCTCCCTTCGGTAAAACAATCTTCCCTTTTTCAGCTTCCATTTCAAGAATTAATGAACCAGTAAGGCACATGATCTTTTGTTCCCACAACCACAAATCATTGTGGTCACCAGTAACATAGAGCGCCATGTGACGAACAGACATACACCTATCTCGGATATGGAAATCATACGGGTACGGAAACAGGATCATCGCCTTTTGCTCTGAGACAATCGCTTCGGAGTGACACGTATGATTGATCAGGGCTCCAAAAAACCACACTGATTCATCAACGGTTTTAATTTTTTCAGTTACCTGAATCGTGTCAGTATCTGCGAAGACCTTACCAAATGCTCGCTCAACGAGCATGGGTGTTACGTGACTTACATACTTAGGCCGATATAACAGCCTATGTAACAAACGAAGTTGGGGTGTAAGGACGGGACGACCCCATCCATGAAGTACGGCATTAGGAAACCATTCTGCACTCATTAGAGCCCTCCCATGTAAAATGTTTCGAACACCTACCTCTAAACTACCGTAGATACTTGACTAAAGCAACTAATTGTTATATTCCCTGATTATTTTGAACATCTGTCCAAGCCAATGGAGCAACACGGAATGTAATCATGTATTCATCTTCTCGAAGCTCTCGATCGGTCGGTCGAGGTGGATTAATAGCAACTATTGAAATTGCATAGCCTTCAAACTCATACGGCACACCGTCTGAAGCAATGTTTTGACTCAAGACCTTGTCACCTGCTGAAAGTGTCACCGCTAGTGCCACAGCACCATATTCAGGGCAATTATCACCTGAGCAGCGACTATCTTGTACAAACCTATCGAACCGAACCGAGAGTCCTGCAATCTCTTGGATCTCACCCACTTTCAATGTTTTTTCTTCTGGAGCTCGTACGCGACCTGGACCATCTTGTGTAATGACTGGTGTTGGTTCAGGCTCAGTATTCCAGTGTTTTGAAGTGACAAGTGTTAAAATTCCTGCACCAACAATCACTATCGCCACAAGCCAAATAAGTATGTGTTTCATAATATAAAAGTATACACCGAAAGAATTTCTGTTACAGTCTGTTAGCATATGAACACCATGAATTCATTACGTGAAGATAGTGTGGCTCGAATCGGCCTTATATTCCTCCTAATTGTAAGTGCAACAGTCATTGCACTTACCAGTGCCTGGAATGACTCATTAACTTTTGACGAAGTACCACATATTGGCGCCGGATACTCATATCTTGCAACCCAAGAAATGCGCCTGAACCCAGAGCACCCGGTACTTTTTAAAGACATTGCAGCACTACCTCTAACTCTAGGCATTGCAGGTCCAATACAACAATCTGTCTTTTCAAATCCTTCGTGGACCACTAACCACAATGACCAGTGGCAATTTGGAAATGACTTTTTATTCGCACCGGGAAACAATACTCAAAACATAACTCGAGCAGCACGTATACCACTCATAGTATTTTTTATTGTCGCATCCATACTTGTACACCTCTGGACACAGAAACGATTTGGATACCTCGCTGCGCTCATTGCCACAATCGCCTTTTGTTTTTCTCCAACCATTCTTGCCCACAGTCGACTTGTCACAAATGACATGGCGGTACTCTGTGGTGTATTAATATCACTATTTTTCTTTGTTCGATTTTTACATAACCCAACAGTTGTACGTACGATATTTGCTGGCGTTACACTTGGAATAGCGCTGATCACCAAATTTTCTGCGGTGATACTTATTCCTTTTCTGTTTCTCCTCTTGTGTATATATGTATATTCCTCACCGAGTGGCGGAAAACTAAAGCTCTTTGGACAGTATGCATCAAAATTAGTATTGATATATGTTGTTGCGTGCTTTGGAATTATCTATCCCTTGTATGCCTTTCATATTTCTTCGTACGAAGGCACACGACAATATGAAGATACAGTAGCAATACTTAAAAATGCTCCATCGGTGTTTTATCCAATTATTTGGTCATCAGATAAGTCAGTGCTTCGTCCACTGAGTCAATATGCACTTGGAGTGGCAATGAACAGTATCCGCACAAAGGATGGAAATACCCACTACTTCCTCGGCACTGTTGGGACAGAAACTCATGCCTCATACTTTCCACTTCTGTACTCTCTTAAAGAAACCATTCCATGGCTTTCGCTCGTTCTCGTTTCAGTTGGTTATGGAATTTTCCGCACAATCAATTTCGTAAAACGTAGACATATTACAGAAAATAAAAAAATGAACATCGGGGAACATATTCACTACCACATCGATGAAGTTACTATCGCTCTATGGATTATCCTCTATAGCGCAATATCAATCTTTGGAAACCTAAACATTGGCCTTCGTCACCTTCTTCCAATCTATCCTTTCATTGTTATCCTCACAGCTGGCACGATTACGTTACTCATCAAAAGAATAAAAACATATTCATACAAACAATTTGGATATGGAGTACTTATGGCTATCCTACTGTGGCACATACTTGAAGCACTCATCACTTTCCCTTCGTATCTGAGTTATTTCAACAAATTCGCTGGTGGGTCAAAGCATGGCAACGAGTACGTAACTGATTCAAATGTTGATTGGGGACAAGACATACTACGCCTTAAGTTTTGGGCGGACTCACAGTCAATACCCCTAGTAGAAGCTGACCTATTTACAAGTACCGATCCAGAATACTATCTAGGCGATGCATACGCGCCACTGTGGCGTGAAAAATATACTTCTCTAGAAGATTTTCTAGCGCGACGAGAATCTACTAATTCTGTTATTGCTATCTCTTACACTACACTTAAAGAGGCGTGGGCAACAGAAAGTGGATACCTATGGCTCAAAGATATTGAACCAACAACAGTCATTGGAAGCTCAATTACTGTCTATGCGTTTAACTAGCGACGCTTCCACACAAACAACGTGTAGCCAATGTAGTTAGTGAAAAACCCTAAGATAATTCCGAGTGCGTATGCAGAACGCAAAATTGTTGGGTCACTTGTCACTTGTTCTGTCGCAAATATCAATACCCACTGAATACAAATCGAGCCGAGTGATACGAGATGAAATTTTCCGATTCGCCTTACAAGTGAATCAATGGCATTTGCCGTCCCTTTAAATGTGAGGTGGTTATTAAGTGTAAAGTTAGAAAGTATTGCCAATTCCCCACCCAGAACTGCTGCAATACTTGGACGAACAATTTCATATGAAATACCCAAGAGTTCAAAGACAACGGTCTGAACAATGATTCCCACTATTCCAATCAACCCAATTCGGAATAACTTCCAAGAACCGAGTGTTTGCAAACGGAGTAACAGAACAACTCTCATTGATTCAAAGATGTCTTTCGCTGTACTTTTTGACACATCATGCTCACGCACCTTAAATGCAATTGGAACTTCACGAACCTGTGCACCATATCGATACATCAAATACAGTAACTGGATTTTGTACGCATAATGTCGTGTTATCAAATCTTCTACAATTTTTGGTAACTTTTCTGCAAATCCTTTCACGCGAGAAAGCTTCAAACCTGACGTAACGTCATTGATTGGCAACTCGAGTACAAACTTTGCAAATAAACTTCCGAATCGACTTAAAATACGCCTATAGAGCGCCCATTCCCTTGGCACACTGCCTCCTGGGACATACCTTGAACCAATAACATAGTCGTACCCCGCATCAAAGGCACGAATCATGTGAGGAATATACACAGGATCATGTTGACCATCTCCATCAAATTCAAGATATGCGTCTGCAGAAAGGTTGTGGATTGCATACTGTATTCCCTCAAGATACGCTGCGGCAATTCCCTTCTTTTCTTTTTCCACAATCAACTTAACAGTATCTGGATACTGTGTTTGAAGTTTACGAACCTCAAGCGCTGTTCCGTCCGGTGAATTACCATCAATCACCACCACAAAAAATGCATGTTGCTGTAGAGGAGAAATTGTTTCAATGACACGAGTAACAACCTCGGCAATGGTTTTTTGCTCGTTGTATGTCGGGATGAGTAGTGCGATACGCATATATTTTTC
The DNA here is from genome assembly GCA_035438625.1 of Candidatus Paceibacterota bacterium. NCBI lineage: Bacteria > Bacillati > Minisyncoccota > Minisyncoccota bacterium. Next base: position 35,606 of record DAORIS010000005.1, on the reverse strand, counting down.
CAGCCTATCAGAATTATCTTCTCCTGCAATGGAAAAACCGGCCTTGTGAGCCGGTTTCCAGGGACTATAGCGACGGTCAACGATTACGATTCGGTTGCCTCCTGAAGAAATCAGAATATTAAATTATATGAGGCACTCTGCTAATTAGCTGATAATTAGTCCGGTTTCTAATCTCGGGAAGAGAAGTCATCTTCTTCGTACCCTTCTTGGTCTGAATCTTCCATAGACTTCTCTTGCCGTCTACGTGCTGATGCTTGACCACCCTTAGAACCTTCTCTTCGAGCACGTTCAGGATCGTTTGCAAAATTACCTCCCGATCCTCTTCCACGTCCTGACTGCTCTTCAGAATCATCTTGCACGCGAGACGCACTGGAAGCTTGTCCTCCCATACTCTGTATCTCGCGTTTCTTCTGCGGATCCATATTTTCTGATCCGAGACCTCGTTGTTGCGTTGACATAGTGTGTTTTCGATTTAGAACTAATAATGTTCTCAACCGCCTCCTGCTATATCCCATGCTAATTATAGGAGGGTCAATATATGTTTCAAGCGGGTTATGCACCTCTCACATTTACACCCCAGCAGAGCCTCCTACAGCGCCAATTGGTGCTCCTCCGGGTAGTTTTGTGATGATATCTGTGGCAATACCATACTCCACTGCCTGTTTTGCGGTGAGTATCTTACTTTCACGCAAAGTATCTGCAATTTCTTTGTTTGTTTTCCCAGTTTCACTGGCAATGATCTCAATATTTCTTTTCAGCAGTTCTTTTAACACTGTCAGTGTTTCTTCGTGACTATGGAGTGACGCAGTTTGGTTTCCAATGGTATATGTTCCCTCGTGGAGAAAAAATCGACATCCTTGTAACGCTGACCGCTTCTTTCCTGCTAAAAAAATTGTGTTTGCAGCAGAATCGATTTGAGTAAAACCAATTGTATTCACTTCAATGGGGAGTGCCTTAAGATACGCGTACATGCGAATTGCAGAGTCCACATCTCCTCCTGTAGAAGAAATGAAAACGGTTAATTGACTCGCTTGTTTTGCATACACTTGTTCACTCGCCCAGGTTATTAGGTCATGAGCAACGCGTGTATCAATTGCACCTGTAATTACGTACCAAAGCATATATGTATTGTACCCCTCCTATTACAGTTTCAAGCGGCATTGCTAAGAGTACGTATTGGTATTACTCTATACAATAAGATGTCCTTCAAACAGAGTGGGCATTATTAGTAATTTTAGTAATAATTTATCCTTTATTTATGATTAAGAAGACATGCATGTTCGCGCTCGCCGCGATGGCCTTGTCCCTGATCTCCGCAACAGGAGCTTCGGCACAGAGTTCATCATGGCAGCCGATCTCACGCGAGCTTCAAATCGGTTCAAACGGCCCTGATGTGGCTGTGTTGCAATCGTTCCTTGAAGCGAAGGGATACGTAGTTATTCCTGGAAATGTTATCCGTGGTACATATGGCGCACTTACACATGGTGGCGTCATGAAATTCCAACAAGCAAGTGGAATTACACCAAGTAATGGTCGCTTTGGACCTGCCACAAAGGCAATGTACAACTCTCTCGTTGGAGGTGGCACAACTGGTACTCCCACACCAGTTAACCCAGGAGCAGGTGTCTGCCCTCCAGGATTTTATCCAACTGTATACAGTGGAATGAGTGTCTGTTACAAGAGTGTTTCAGGAACTGGAAACACAACAAACAACGGAAACAGCAATAATACTGGCGACCTAGAAGGCAACGAAGCATCACTTGAAAACTTCGAAGTAAGTGAAGGTGATGACGATGAGCCAGGACAAGGTGACTCTGATGCAGAAGTCATGGAGGTCTCATTTGATGTTGAAGATGGAGACGTCCGCATCGAACGAGTAGACTTCGATTTCGTATTTAGCGGTGGAGACAACGCAGATGATGAACCGTGGGATGTCTTTGAGACAGCTCGTGTTCTCGTTGGCGGCGAAGAAGTTGCTGATATGGACGCAAGTGATGAGGATGAGTGGTCAGAAGAAGACGACGATGTCTACCGCCTACGATTTAGTGGTGTTGATACCATTGTCCGCGAAGGAGAAACAGCTGAAATCATCCTAGCACTTGATATCGCAGAAGATGTTGAAGGGTCAGATGATGGAGATGCAGTATGGGAAATCTCAGTTCCAGATAAGGGTATTCGTGCCTTTGATGCTGAAGGAGTAAATCAACAAATCGGAGATTCTGAAGAAGAAATCACGATTGATATTGCAGAAGATGGCGATAACGACGACGACGATGACAATGACAATAGTGATGACGATGAACTTTCAATCGATGACTCAAGCGCAAGTGTCTCAACATCAGTAAATGTCTACGAAGACACAGTATCAGGATGGTACACACTCTTCGCATTCGAAATCGAAACTGGTGACAATGACATTGAGCTTACAGAACTCCCAATTACAATTGAATTCCTCGATGAGGGATCATTTGATGACGTTATCGATGACATCAAGATCCAAATCGACGGTGACGAATACGATGATTTCGATATTGAGGATGAAGACGATGAGGTTGCGGTAGTTACATTTGACTTAGATGGTGATGTCGAACTCGAGGGTGACGAAACATACACAGCATATGTCATGGTTAAATTTGCTGAAGTAGATGGAAACTACGACGATGGAGATGAAATTGTTATCTTCATGGACGAGGATAACGTTGATAATATTGTTGCTGAAGGTGACGAAGAGCTTGATGCTGACCAACTCGATGGTGAAGCAGAAAGTGATGACATTGAACTAAACGTAATTGAATAGTTCCAAGAAATCATTCAAATAAAAAAACCGCCCGGTGGGCGGTTTTTTGTTGTCTTACTTATCTATCTCCCCCTGTCACAGTACCCGTAACAGATGTATTTACATTAACTCCCGAATTAACATTTCCTCGAATCATTGCTGATATGTCGGTAAAGTTAACAGTTGTTGGAGGTGTAAATTTTTCTTCATCTACAACCCAGTCAGTACATGTGTACTCAATTTGTGTATCAAGTCCTGCTTGTGTATTTCCTTGTGTTTGTGCTGAAGTAGACGAATTTGCATCAGCTGCAACCATCTTCATACCCTGCGAACCTGACCATACATACACATGTTCTCCGTCGGCGATCATATGTGCATCATCAGCAGTAGAAGCTGAGGCCGTAACTTCAAAATCCGCTCGAACTCGATTACCTGCTACAAACGCTACCCCATTACTTTCATCAGTCTTAACATCACAGCGAACATTCTTTCCTAGGGACAAGAGGGTTCTAATTGAACTACTACCGTTATTGTTTGCCTGCACACCTACCTGTGCATCCCTTTCTTCATTTGTCATATCAGATGGGTATTTAATATTTTCATCTGATGCATCTTGTTTGTTATACATGTAGTACGTACCACCCGCAACAAGTGCGAGAGCTACTGCTGCAACAACAGCAATGAAAATAAACCCTTTCTCTCCTTCGCATGAGAGCCGAGTATTTGTAACCATAAAATTGTAATGAACTATTAAACAGAACAGTAGCAGTATATCAATTGCGACTAGTAAATGCGCTACGAGAGTAGCGAGCTCATTGCCTGTCTAAACTTCAAAAACAATGTCTCTTTGTCTGAATCATTATTAATATGAATGTCAGCATGTGACATAACCGCGGCTATGTTTGGAGCATTTGGATCAGGATTTGATGATTCAATCGTATCTCGTTCTAAAAATTTCTCATAGGACATTTCATTATCAATATCTGGCCTTTTTCTTACCCATTCAAATCTTTTCTCCATTGGAGCCGTAACAGAGATAATGGTTCCTCCCAACTTCTTGAATGCTTCTGCTTCAGCCGCTGCTCTTAACCCTGAAAGAACTAGCCCATCTGGATGCATTTCAATTGCTTTCCTGACTAAATAATCAGCACCTTTTTCAGCGCGCAAATGAGTAGCGACAACTCGCAGTGTTAGCCTATCTGGAGTCCCTAAGTTGTTCTCTACTACGTGATATCGGAGCATATCACCACAAGAAACATGTTTTAAATCAAATTCAGCGGCCGCGAATTCTGACAAGGTATCCTTGCCTGCGCCTCCCGGACCTACGAGCGCAATTTTCATATCAAAGAAATTGTAACACAGGAATTACGCAAGTAATTGGCTATTCCATACCAGAAGCCCCAGAACAAGAGCAAATAATGCACAGCCGAAGACAACGTCCTTCGGATGCCTTCTGCTAGCCTCAATTCCAATGAGGAGTGCTATTGCAATGATTGTAACGGCCATGATCAACGAGAATGCATATTGAGCAAGCAATGCAGGGTTAAATACAAATTTTGCATACCAAGGAGCCGCCGGTGAGCTTTCTGTACGTGACTCTGGTTGAGGAATCGAAACTACCGACGCAGCTTGTACTGAGGCATTTCTGACAGATACAAATTGTTCTTTTTCAGTAGCATGTTCACTGACTACCGCAACGCGTATTGGTGTGACTTCTTGAACTGGAGTTACTGTAACAGGTGTCACTAGCGCCGTTGTATTTTGTACTGGTTGTTGTGTTGGAGTTACAACAGCTAATTTTGGAGCACCAAACATTTGTGCAACAAATAATGTCTGTTTTCCTTTGTACGTTCCGCGAGCGACTCCAATACCGATTTCAGTAAACTGACCGTTTAAAATATTTGCTCGGTGTAATGGAGAATCCATCCATGCTTTCTGAAGAGGCTCTGAGTCACTGAAATTAACTGCGAGATTTTCTCCGGCATATGCAAAATTATAATCCACTGCAGCAAACCAGTGCCACGGTGTTAATCCTTCGGGACTATTGTGCGCAAAATATTCCTTACTTGCCATGTCTTCTGCTTTTAATCGTGCAGCTTCTGCTAACTTGGGGTTTTCAACTAGGTCTGACTGTCCAGCACTTGCACGATCTTTATTTGCTAGATCAATCAAAAAATCTGGAGCAATAGCTGTTGCGAGATTCCATTCCCCAACATGTCTAATAGCATATTGTGAGGAAATGAAGATTGCGGCACAAAAAATAAAAAGAAATGCAATATGACCACCCTTAAAAAAGTGAGGTCTGTAGCCATTTCCGTGGTGAGGAATGAGATATTTCTTGACCATTTCCTAATAGTATAGCGTATCAAGACACTTTTTGAGTCTGTGTAAGTGCGAGTTTATCTTCACGAGATAAATGCTTAATCTGACTCTCTCGTTCTGAGGCAATACTTCTATTTTCACACTCTTCAACGTAGATCACCTTTTCAACCCTCCTCGCGCGCGTATAACGACTTCCAATACCCTTTGTATGTTCTTCCAATCTCCTTTCAACATCAGTTGTAATGCCTGTATAGAGAGATCCATCCATACACTTCAAGATATACACAAAATACATTTGGTAAGCATAGCAAAATTGTTATGATGACTATATATGTCGCGAACTCCAGCCCAACTCGATTGCATCATTGTTGGCGGAGGAGCTGCTGGACTTGCTGCAGCAATGGTTTTAGGTAGATCAAGAAGAAATATTGCAATAATTGATGCCAACCAACAAAGTAATCGAGTAGCACCACTTTCTCACAGTGTGTTTACCAGAGACAATACTTCCCCACACGATTTATATACAATCGCAAAGCAACAAGTGTGTACATACCCAACAGTTCGACACATTGAAGACTTGGTTACAGCGATTACATACCTTGAAGATGGTTCTTTTTATGTAACTCTTGAACACGGAAAACCTCTCGAGGCTCGGACAATTCTTCTTGCACAAGGAGCAATATATAGTCTTCCTAAAATAAAAGGTATTGATGCTCTATGGGGTACAAAAATATGGCATTGTCCGTATTGCGAAGGATACGAAGCGAAAGATACAAAACTTATTGCAATGGGTAGTGCAAACTGGATTGATCACATGAGTGTCATTCTTCCGTCGTGGAGCCGAGACATTTCATGGTCATGTATTGAAGGTGTACTAAATGACATCACGACTCAAAGAATTGCCAACGCTGGTGGAGTGATAGTTGAAAAAGTAACTTCCCTTGAAAAGACAAAGAACGGTGTGTTGGTCACTTTAGAAAGTAATGTACGAATCGAAGTTGCAGAAGGAATTGTAGAGACCAAAGCTCGCGTTCGTGACAATGTGTCAAAAAATCTAGATTGCGAACGCGATGACTCGGGACACATTATTTGTGACGAGCACGGTAAAACGTCAGTCAGTGGAGTATATTGCGCCGGGGACACTGCCCGTGTCGAACGACAATTAAATGTATCAGTCGCGTCAGGTCACAAAACAGCAATGCATATTAATGCATACCTTGCAGAAATGGACCGAAAAAAAGAAGGTTCAATTATTTTGTAACCAGCTTCTCTAACTCTCTCAGTACCATCTTCCAATTCTCAGCTGAGTGATCCGCCTTTTCTTGCGTATCAACATTTGATTGATCAATGGTGACTTTTGTTCCACCAGTTACTTCTTCTACAGTAAACGTAAGTATTTGATAGTTTTCAAGGCTATCTGGAAGCGTTCCAGCATTACTCCAATAGTTATATGAGAAAGACTTCTGTGGCTCAAAAGAAAGAATAGTTCCTTTATCTTCATATGCAGCACCATTCCACTCTCCACGAAAGATAATTGGAGCACCAACTTCCCATGTTGTTTCGAGATTTGTACCAAAAAAGTATTGCTTAACTAATTCTGGTTGTGTCAGTGCGTCCCATACTTTTGGAAGCGGAGCTGTAATAACAGAAGATATTGATGTTGAATATGCCATATATCTATAATTTTTTAAATGAGTCAGTAATAGAAAATATTCCTTTAATTGGATAAATCTGCCACCTGTCTGTGCTTAACATTTCAATCAGCGTAAGCACTCCTGAAGCAGTGATTCTGTCTCCACTTTTAATTGACGGAACCATTGAAGACATTAGGTAAAAATCAACAGCGTAATATGTTCCGTCGTCAGCTTTCAAACCAAATACACATTCTTCAGTCTGGGGACCAGTTGTGTTTGTGTGCGGAAGACACATATATGTACCGGTAAGCGTTGTGCGTTTTGGCACATCGGCAAGTTCAACCGAAGTTACATCAATCCGACCAATACCTTGGTACTTTTCGTGAGTTTCTGCAGTAAATGTTCCACTTACAAGTACCGGAGCTTCACCGGGAAACGCAGTAATATTTTTATACGTTGGATCTGTGTCACGAAGTGCATAAAACCTACCCCCATAGTCTTGTAGACCGAACGCACACTCGAGTGTTTGCTCTCCAGCTGACTCACGATGAGGAAGGCATGTAATTATTCCCTTCACAGAAATGGGTCCATTGTCTGGTAGCGCCTGCGGCTCTTCGTTTTGAGTATGCTTAGGATAGTTCTGTTCAATTACCGAACTCACTGCAAACCCTACTCCTGCAACAAAAAACACTGCCGCAATTACGAGCAGTATCTTTTTATGTGTTGAATTGAATGTCATATAGACATTATATACACAACACTCGTATATAGAACTACCTCTTCTTTGACTTTTGTGCTGCAAGACGCGCGTGCTTTGTTACCAAGCGCTTCTTTGTCTTTCGTGAACGTGACGCCCTGTTTTTTGTATTTACTGCTGTTCTTTTTGCCATACCATAACTATAACCTATTATTCCTTTTTATACATCAACCGAGCCAGACGAAGATCATCATACGAATACTCACCTTTAAGTTTTTCAAAGACAGGATGAATCTTTTCAATGCCACAGCTATCAAACGCTCGATGAATTGCGGGAAGGGATTCAAGTAGTTCTGGTGACATAAATCGAGAACAAATTGTATGATCTGCTTTTCCTTGAGAAATTAATTCTTCAATGTGACCAATGACTGTACCCCGTGTCAGTCCACGTTCTTCTGCAATTTCTCCAATTGTTTTTCCTTGATTGAGGAGTGTAAGGGTTGCTTCTCGAGTATCCCCTTTTCCAGAAGATTTCTTTTTAATTGTTTTAGTAATTGATCCACCAATTGCTTTTAGAAAATTCTCATGCATCTGCCGAAGGTCTTCAGACGACATTGTTTCAAACGCCGCGTCAGCTTCGTTTGAAAAGCGCTTAAGAGTGCCATCTTCTTCTAATACATGTGGGTGTACCTGAAACGCTCGCGCGTTCCAACCTAATATATGAAGCCCTGAGAGCCTTCGTACGCGCGAAAGTGCAACATACCCTTGCCCATACTCAAACACATCACCTAGGTCCATTATTGCCTCGTCCAGACTCATTCCTTGGCTCTTATGCACCGTCATTGCCCACGCAAGACGAAGGGGTAACTGACTAATTTGTGCTTTCACTTTCCCATTCTCTTCCATACTCCACTCCATTGGGGTAACCGTAATCAATTGTCCATTTCTCACTTTAACAATTGGCATTCCGTCTGTAGGTCTAAAACCTTCCACTTCACCTAATGTTCCATTTACAAAACCTTCCTTTGGACTATTTTTTGTAAACATCACTGCAGCACCCTTTTTCAACTTCAACACTTCAGGAGAAAGACATCCTTTTTTTAGCGCAATGACAAGAGCTTCTCTACCAGTATGAGACATGGTGTATGTACGCTCTTCTTCTGTAATATGAGAAAGTGTTTTGCTATTAACGGTATCTACATCAAAATTCTTTGAAAATAATTTTGTTACATTTTCAGGTAGCTTATCTCGATCGGTCCTTCTCGATTCCAGATATTCTAAATGCCCTTCCTCAAAAGAGTTTGATCTGATCGCAGCAAGAAGTGAAAGAAATTCCCTGTCATCCTGGCGGTGTTGTTCTGAGAGATAGCAAATGAGTGGTTTGGCATGAAGCCACGCCTCAGATTGGTACGCAAATACTGCCGGCATCTCGCGAGTATCTACGTCAGACGGATCTTGAGAATAATCTTCTTCGTGGAGCGAAGTCTGGGCTCGAGCTTTTTGTTCTACTTCCTTTTTAGAAATTGGTGGGAGTTGAAAAAAGTCCCCGACAAAAACCACTTGTAACCCCCCAAACGGACTTTCATTTTTTCTGACTTCACGACACACCTTATCAACATCATTCAACGCCTCAGGTGGAAGCATTGAGATTTCATCGATAATGAGCACCTTGGCTTTTGTGATTCGACGAGAAATGTACTCAAGAGACGCAATTCGGTCTATTTCGTATTGGTTAAGGTTTTTTTTAATGCCAATGCCGCTCCATGAGTGAATCGTCATTCCGCTGATATGCGTTGCTGCAATACCCGTTGAAGCAGTGATTGCTGGCTCGATTGCGTGCTCACGGAGATACGACACATACTCATTAATAGTGTGGCTTTTTCCTGCACCAGGTTCTCCGGTTAAAAATACATTAGCGCCAGTTTTAAGAATAGAGAGTGCTCGGTCTTGAGTCATTGGTTGCCATTGTAACAAATTCCACACTATGAATTTTTAAAAGGTATTTGACAAGACACGACCAATACCGTAACTATTAGCACCCGTGAAGCCTCGTGCCTACATTACAAATACACATTCATCGATGATTGATGTTGCCGAATCAATCATTTCCGATGCTGCACTAAAAGACCCACATGTGAGTCGGATTACTCTTGGATTAATCACTAAAATGAAGCAATCTGTCCAAGGACGCTTTAGAGTTAAATTTACTGACATTAGTGGAGGCTTACTGATGCGCGTACGAGGTAACCTATATATGCAGGATATTAGAATCTATACAGAAAGCACTGCTGACACAGTCAAAACCCTCATTATTTTCTCAAAGGATCAGGGCTATGAAACTAGCTATATTCAAAGTTCTGTAGTGTCTGTGGATATGTAGTATTGACATGTGAACTATCGTTCACATATACTATACACATGAATACTGAACAGAAGAATTTCATTGAATCTAGTCTCAAGAGTCTAGCTGAGCAGATGAATGTAAATGTCATCTGGTACAAAGACCAAAAAACGATTAAAGAACGCAAGACTGAACTATTGAGACAAGCACAACTTCTTAAGGGTAAGCGAATACATAAGTTCCTTCCAGTGAACTTATGTACAGCATCGTAATCTTGCCTTTACAACTCCCATAGCATATTGTTTTCATAGACAACTTCCTTAAACCCCTATAACAACGGAGGATACGTGTTAAAACCTGGTGACATCGTCACAGACGTAGCAGAGAATTCATGCTTGTACAACATGCAAGGTGAAGTGATAATGGTACAACTTAACTTTTGGGACCCGCCGACTGTACTCGTTCAGTTTCACAGCAGAACATTACCGGAATACTACATTTTCACGAGAAATCGAGATCGTGCGCATGAACCAACACCCCCCAATTTCTACATTGAAGAGTACGCGCCTGATGAGTTACGGTTAGATACTGACTGGAACCCGAGTGTTATTGCCAGACGAATCTTCGGCACTATGCACCATTCAGTGTATACAATCAAGATACCGTTTGATTCGACAAAGCTATGCATGGTTAAAGACTGCGTACATACACAAAAATACGTGGTTTGGGTTAACATTCATGGATCCGTGATGAACGTGTACGTATGTGAAGCTCACTTCACATACTACACAAAACGATCATGCATGGACTCATTTCCTCTAAGGAACAACAACGCACCAGTAAAAACTGGCTAGATAAAACAAATTTTAAGACACCATGAGTATGGTGTCTTTTCATATAAAAAATCACCCTGTTTTCAGGGTGATTTTTTATTCTTCTTGTGAAAAGATCTACGAAAGATGCTTTGAAACAAGCTTTGTCATTTCAAACATGCTCACTGTCTTCTTTCCTCCGAATACCTTCATAAGGTTTTCATCGGCGTTGATGTTTCGCTTGTTTGTTGGATCCTGAAGATTGTTCTTCTTGATATATGCCCAAATTTGCTTAGTAGCTTCGGAACGTGGCATTGGACCCTTTCCTACAACTGGAGCTAGCTCCGGGCTAACTGTCATAGGTTTCATGAATGCAGAATTTACTTTTGCTGTTGGCATTTTCTTGTTATTTGATTATAAGCCTTACAGGGGAAAGTATAGCAGGTATATAGACAAATTGCTCGTTCTATAGTTCAACTCGGGAAAACTGGTAGGCGCCCACTATACAGATGACAATGGTCACTGAAACAAGGACAGTGAGACTTAATACCGGTGAAAATACGTTTGTATTCCCCAAGGCATACCGTAACCCGTCCACCCCATATGAAAATGGGTTAACTTTTGTAACAACATCAAGCGCAGCTGGAAGGTCTTTGATTGGAAAGATTGCACCTGAGACGAAGAATAATGGCTGAATGATGAAGTTAAAGATCAAAGGGAAACTTTGCATGTCTTCAAGACGCGCTGCAATCGTAGCTCCAAGGGCTGACGACATAATTGCAACTAGTACCAAGAAGCCAAACGCTATCGGAAGCATATAGATGTTCTCAACTCGAAAACCTGCCAAAAACGAGATACAGAACACGAGCAAACCTTGAACAAGTGCAACCGTAGCACCACCAAGAGTTTTACCGATAAGGATTTCGAGGCGGGACACGGGCGCCACGAATGTTTCCTTGAGGAATCCGAATTGCTTGTCCCAGATGATTTCAAGTCCAGTAAAGATTGAGGTAAAGAGTACTGTCATCACAATAATTCCAGGAACGAGGAACTGAATGTAATCACCATCTCCCGCTCGTGAAAACACTGGATTAAGTCCAAAACCAATGACAAACAAGAACAAGATTGGTTGACCTAGGGCACCAACGATTGCTGCCTTCTTACGGATAAAGCGCTTTAACTGACGGATCCAAAGGATATAGATTGTATTCATGTGTAATTACCGCATTAGCTTATTAGAGATCCTCATCTGGTTGAGACCAACGTTTGCCTCTTCTTTTCTGATTTGCTTTCCCGTAAGCGTAATAAACGCGTCTTCAAGGTTTGAAGTACCAGCTTCTTTCTTAATATCCTCAATAGAACCACTAGCAATTACTTTTCCATGGTCAATAATTGCAAGACGAGATGCCATTCGCTCCACTTCTTCCATGTGGTGAGTTGTAAGGAAGATAGTTACATTTTCCTTTTTGTTTAACTCCTTAATATATGTCCAGATGTGGTTTCGTGTCTGTGGATCAAGACCGATTGTTGGTTCATCTAGAAATAACACTTTAGGGTGATGCAGTAGACCACGTGCAATCTCAAGACGTCGCTTCATGCCTCCAGAGAAGTTCTTTACGTATGAATCCTTTCGGTCGTAGAGCTCTACTAGATTTAATAGGTCCACAATACGCTGTGTGTACACTTTCTTTGGAAGACCATAGAGAATTGCATGGAACTGCATGTTTTCATACGCAGTAAGCTCATTATCGAGACTAGGGTCTTGAAACACAATTCCAAGTGAACGACGAGTTTCTCCTGGATTTTCAGTCACATTATGACCATTGAGGAAAATCTGCCCTTCAGTAGGACGAAGGAGGGTGGTCAGCATCTTTATTGTCGTAGACTTCCCCGCCCCGTTTGGACCGAGAAATGCAAACACCTCACCAGCTTCCACCTTAAATGAAACATTGTCTACCGCGGTGAATTTTCCGAACTTCTTTGTAATATTTTTAACTTCAATCATATATTTAAATTACCTACTTATTCTGACACCAACACAAGTCTTTCTTTTTTTCGTGACCCATCAGTATACCTCCACCACGTTGGAGTGAACTTCAATAACAGCGATTGCGGTGAATTCACTCTCGGTTCCTTCTCTGGGAATTTACCAAGATATACGGTCGTAAACTTTTCCATATCATCTTGAGGAACGACCACAACAGTTCCGTCCAATTGGAGTGTCTTCATGTCTTCTTCATTTGTTCCAAGTACAAAGGTTGCTCGAGTTACTTGCTTTCCTTCCAATGCTTTAGCTTTTAGTGTAGTTACTGCGGTTGCAAAGAAAAATGCACCCGTATCATCAGTATGCGCAAAATGCACCGTTGCACCGTGCGGAGAACCATCTGGCATTTCAACCGCCAATACTCCAACTCGCTGTGCTAAAAGATACGAACTGACCTCTGGATCAAATGTACGCATGTATTTTGGGTTAATGTTTTATCTTACCAAAGCACAACTAATCAACAAGCCTCCATAAATACCAAGACGCAAACGAAGCGTATTTCCTCCAAGAGAGCGCTAATTTTTCCATTTCTTTTGCTGTTGGCAATGTTTTTAAGCCATAGGCTTTCTGAAATCCTTTTCTAATAGCCAAATCTCCAACCGGAAGCACGTCCGGTCGATGTAGCGTAAATATTAAAAGCATATGAACAGTCCATTCACCAATACCGTGAACTTTTGTTAAGTGAACAATGATTTCTTCATTAGTCATTTTTTTAAACGAACGATGTGGCACTGTTCCGTCAATAAATTTTTGAGCAAGATCACGAACATATGCAACTTTGCCTCGAGAAATTCCTGCCCCTCTCATGTTTTCATCGGAAAGTAACAGAACTTTTTGTGGTGTTATTTTCCTACGAGGAAATAATGCTGCAAACCTACCACGTATTGTAGCTGCAGCTTTCCCTGATAATTGCTGATAGATAATAGAACGTATTAATGCCTCAAAGATAGTAGTGCGACCATGATACTTTGTGAAGTCAGGAGCACCGTAAATTTTCACTAATGGTCCAAATACCTTATCTTTTAAAATTTCAGATGGAATATTTTTCATGCTATTTTCTAGTTTTGTGTGCCTCGTGAATTGTCATTGCAGCTTTTCGTGTTGCACCCCACCTATATTCTCCAATGTTTCCAACTGACTTAATGACTCTATGACACGGTATTAGATACGCTACCGGGTTTGCGCCAATAGCGCTTCCCACTGCACGAAACGCACCACTTCCTAAGGTACTAGCAAGAGAGGCGTACGAGGTAAGTTGTCCCTCAGGGATTTTTAATAGTGCTTCCCAGGCCTTTATTTGAAATGGCGTTCCTTTGAGGTGCAGAACAATTCTCTTTCTTTTTTTACCAGCAAAAAAATTATGAACCCCAGCATGTGCACGAGAATTGTTTTTAATTATTCGAGCTTGTGGCCAGTGAGACTGTAATTCTTTCACTGCTTCAATCTTCTTTGCGTCAAAAAACAATATATTGCAAATTCCCTTTTCAGTTGAAGCTACGAGATAATTTCCAAATGCTGAAGTTCCAAAACCATACTCAATAGTGATTCCAACACCGCCATTTTTATACTCACCAGGTGTCATTCCTTCAATACGTATAAATAAGTCGTGTAATCGTCCAGTGCCAGATAGCCCTGCTTTGTAACTTGCGCCGGTTGTTGTACCTCCTTTTTCTCGCAACACCTCCTTTGCATGCTCGATACTTATATATTGCAAGAACTTCTTAGGACTAATGCCTGCCCAAGCAGTAAACAAGCGCTGTAGATGAAACGGACTCATTCCCACATGTTTAGCCACAGCCTCAAGGCTAGGTTGCTCTTTTGTGTGTTCACGGATGAACTGTAAAGCTTTGGCGATGTGCTTATACTCCGTATGCATCCAGGTATCATAGGGTAAAGCACGGGACTTGGAAACCCGATTCTTGCTACACACACCGTTTAAGCAGTGTCCGCTTCTCTTTATAGTCAGGAATAGTCTTTGCAACCAAATCCCAGAATTTACTTGAGTGGTTAAACTCACCTAAGTGACACAATTCATGGACAACTAGATAGTCCACTAGCGGTTCGGGTAAGAAAGCAATTTTATAATTGAAATTGAGTGAACCACGTCTTGAGCAACTACCCCAGCGTGTTTTTTGATTTCTAATAGAAATTGACTTAACGAGATACCGATAGAAAGTATTAAACTCTTGTACTTTATTTTGTGCAGTTTTAAGTGCAATTGTTTTATATTTTTTATATTCAGTTTTACTGTCTTCAATACGAGACACTCGTGGAAGAGTACTGAGACGATTAATTACTCTGCGTATCCACGTAGACTTCCTGTGTAATAGGTTTTCAATCACATCAATTGAGGTCTTTTTGGGAACCGTCACCACTAACACTCCACCGGGAAATACTGTTACACTCATTCGCTTTGCTCGACGACTAACCTTAATAGAATAAGAAATATTGGTACCTGCTATTACAATGCTGGATTGCATTTACCAGGGTAACTTTTCACCTTTAAACCAAAAATTTCCTGTTTCAGGAGCATTAATAGAAGTTTGGTAAATTCCTTCTGCTGCTTCTTCTGGAGCCATCTCTGCTCCAACACCACCAATATCAGTTTTCACCCACCCCGGATGGATTGCACTTACTGTAACATTCTCCTCTTTTAGACGTAACGCTAATGTCCGCACATACATATTGAGTGCCGCTTTAGAGATTTTGTATGCGGGATAATGGAATGGAAAATGACTAATTGCTTTACCTGCTCGCTCAAGCGAGCCTGCGCTTGAAGAAATTACAACAACGTGACCTCCACTTTGAACATGAGGAAGAATTTGCTCAGTAAATGTTGTCGTGCCGATAACATTAATCTCCAATGTTTTTCTAAGTAACTCTGGAACTAGCGCAACCTCACTTTCATCAAGGAGTACTCCAGCGTTATTAATGACAATATCAATGTGGGGATGTTTGTTGGTAATTTCAGTTACACAAGCGCTAATACTCTCATACGAACCAAGGTCTAGTGTGTACACATCAAGATGTTCATGAGAGTAATCAGGCATTGACGAAAGCGTTGTTCCTACCACCCGAAATCCATCCTCAAGGAACTTTAATGCAAGTGCTTTTCCTATTCCCTTTCCGATACCAGTAATGACAACTGTTTTCATATATGTTACTTACTAAAATACTTTAGTACCGCTTTAACACCAGCAAGATTTTTATCCCACTCAATAGTTTCGTGGGTTTTAAGCTCTACTGTAATAGCAGGAATTCCAATTGAAGCGAGCCATCCTTCAGCATCTCCTGTAACTGGATATGCATCAAACGAGCTCACTGCACTATATCCGGCAGCGCTCGCATATGCATTCATAACATCAATAGTTACAGGCAGAATTCCTTCAGTACACTCCGACGCATATACCGAATTTGCCTGACTGTGCCAAAAGACAACTGCCGACGGTCGATACTTTAATACAAACCCTTGAAGTGCTTTTGCCTCGGGCTCAGAAAACGGTGCGGTTCCAGCACTGACTGTTTTTGAACGCCACGTGCTTGTTGGTTGCCATTTACAATCGAAGTTCCTGTTTAAATCCACATCATTCGCATTAAAGCGGCCGGCGCCAGCTGGTAGCATGCTTTGTGTAGCTGCAGAGATGTCTGCAAGTGTAAATCTCCCTTCTTTTCCAACTACTGTAAATACGCCGTCTGGATTAATCGAAGGGATGACTGAAATTGAAATTCCTTCAGGAATGAGGTTTGGATTTTCTGTAACGTAATCCATAAACTCATATGCCAAAAGCACACTATTCCACTCATATCCTCCGTGCATTCCACCTGCAAACAACAATCGCTTTGCTCCAGTTCCGAATGTGTACGCCTCAATTTCTCGTCCTTCAACTGAAGTGCCAATTACTTCTCGAACTGGTTCTGATGATGTCGCTTGTTCGACTGGGGCAACATCAGGTTCTTTAACTTGCTCGTTCTTCCCAACAAGGAATAGAATTAGTCCAACAATACCAAGCACAAAAACTGCTACACCAATGAACTTCTGTAGCGGAGACCTACGCATTATTGGTTATAAGATCTAAGGATTGCTTCAATACCAGCCCTGTTCTTGTTCCACTCAACATCTTCGTGATTTGTAAGAAGGACGCTGATTGCTGGAATATTGTTCTTTGCAAACCAGTTCACCATGTCTCCAGTGATCTCATAGAAATTGAAATCTTTGTGAGCTGAGTATCCTGAGGCCTTTGCATATGTATTCATAAGAGAAAGTGTTCCCTCTGAAACAACACCATGACAATTTGATGCATACACTCCACCAGCTGCGCTATACCAAACAACCACCGCTTCTGGCTTGTTTGCTTCAACATACGCCTTAATTGCCTGACTTTCTGGTTCTGAGAATGCTGCCGTTCCACCACTTACTGTCTTGTTCTGCCACATTGCGCTTGCCTTCCAATCACAGTCAAAGTTTCGGTTAAGGTCAACGTTGTTTGCATTAAAGCGACCAGAGACCACAACAGTGTTTGAAGTTGAAACATCATCGCTATCAAATTTCTCAGTTGTGCCTACTACCTTGTTCAAACCATCTGGATTCATTACGGGAATAACTGTCACCTTAACGTTTTCAGGAACAACAGATGGATTTGAGTTTAGAAAATCAACAAGTTCATATCCAACGAGTGCAGTGTTCCATTCATATCCTCCATGAATACCTCCAATGAACAACACGTCTGTATTACCAGTTCCGTAGGAGTATGCAACAATATCTCGTCCTTCGACTGACTTACCAATAACTCTCTTTCCAGTATCTTCAGTTGTTTGAGTTGAAGTAGCAGTTGGCTCTGTTGTTGTAGAAACACCTACTGGAGTATTGTTTTCCCCTGTATTAGGAATCGCTTCCTTATCAGAAAAATTCTTAACTAACAGAAACGCCACGACAGCTAAAACAGCAATTGCGACAACAATACCAATAATTTTTTTCATCCACTCATTTTACCACGTAGCAATCAGGCAAGATACAAGCCTTTGTTGTGCTATTTATAGGTATTTTTTGCAGTAGAGAAGAAATCATAGGAAGCACGTGATATATCTTCCATAAATTTTGTCACTTTCTGTCTCTCCTCAGCAGTCACGTCACCACCCTTTGTTTGAACCATCACGGATATAAGATACGGTTTATCAGGAATATAGACAATACCTGAATCAGAAAAAACCCCAATTTGTAAATGTTCACCATATTTATCTTTAACCCATCCATACCGCTCGCTAAATGGATATTTGTCTAGTGGCATAAGTGCAGTTCCACCTTCAATTAATTTATTCCACAACTCATCAACTTCTTCTTTGATTTTACAATTAACCATAAAAGAAATTGCTGGGGTGAATTTAAAAACTGGACCAGCGTTAAGTCCAATAAATGTAAGTCCTTCAATTTCAAACTCAATCGTCATTACAGTTCCGGCTTTCATGTTGTGCACTTCAAAACCAGCTTCTCCATATCGTGTTGAAGATTTAATTTTTCCTCCATTAAAAATGGACATATACAATGTCGCAGCTTCTTCTGCTTCTGTATCAAACCATAGGTGAGGGATAATTTTTTGCATAGAATTAATTTTATAAATATCTACCCATTGTACCTAGTACATTTAAAGTGCCAAGCGCTGTGATATATTCAACTGTCAATGAAAGTACAAAGAATTCCTTTTGAAGAATTTAAAGCAATTTACAGCCGAGTTCCACGACTCTGCGTAGAAATCGTGTATGTGCATAAAAAATCTATACTCCTTATCCGCCGAACAATTCATCCGGGTATGGGACTCTGGCACACTCCAGGAGGAACTGTGCTTAAGGGTGAAGATCTGAAACAAGCAGTGAAGCGAGTTGCAAAAGAAGAATTAGGTATCGTCCCCAAGATTGAAAAATTTCTTGGCATCATCGAGTACAAATCATACCTAAACCACTACAGCCAAGACATCAGTCTCGCATTCTTAGTTTCATCAAAAAAGACTTCCAACTTCAATTTAGACGGACACGCTGATAAATATGAATTCTTTAAGGGGCTTCCAAAAAATACAATTAAAGAACAAAAAGAATTCTACTCAAGGCATTTTAAGTTACCTAAGTCTAAAAAGAACAAATAAAAAAAGCGCTCTGCAGCGCTTTTTTTATTTGTGTGTACTAGCTACACAAGATACGCAAACCAAGAAAGGTATCCACCGAGCACAAGCATTACTACACCAACTGTTGATAGGAGCTTTGCATTGAGAAATGCATCTCCACTTTTGTCAGCAAATCGCGGTGCAACGATAAATACTGCTCCTTTGAGTAACACTCCCCAACCAAGAAGACTGATTATGAACTGTGGAAGTGTATCCCACACGTTATGTGCTGATATTTGTAAGATTCCAATTACAACCCCAACAATTCCATAAAGAAGTACTGCGAGTGTTTCTTTTTCCAACTCCCGATATGCTTTTACATAATAATTTCGGCTGATGAAAATACCCAAGCCCATCGCAAATATAACCGGACCCCATAACCCCGCTAAAAACAGTGTTGTATCCATATGTATATATTAATAATGAAGAACACTTTAATCGTAGCACCACAACAGAATGTGTAATAAAAAAATAAGCACAGTCCTATACAAAACCATGCTTAACTGACGCAACCAATAAGGAACCAGACTCGCGTTTTTCGGTAAGTTTCTTTTGAAACCATTCCCGAAAATCTAAAAGATCGAGCACTGGGAAGAGAACTGTAAGGACAGCGTCTCGAATCACCTCTACTGGCCGTGGTATGGAAAACCACGGACAACGGAATGTTGTCTTGATCCCGTCTTTCCAAAATATATATACCTCACGCGAAACACATGAGTTTTAACCTCATTTACCTTCCCGATACCACCACATCTGGAACAAAAGGGTGTAACAAAGAAGTCCACCAGCCCCTTGAGCTATAACTAAAAACCAATCACCCTTAAGAAATCCGTGTAGCATCCAAAGGGTATAGCTAATGGAGCAGCTGATTACAAGAGATCGAGCCAGTCCTTGGCAATTTTTCATCTTGTAGTTCTTTCGAATTTGCATCGGGAACCCTACAAGTGCAATGAACAGTGACGCAATAAGAGCAGCTGAACCGATAATTTGTTGAACGAGGGCGTATGACATAGTCCCTCCTTTCCAGAGTTAAAATACAACTTATGTTCTACATTGTTAGTTGCTGCCGATCAGGGACTCGAACCCCAATTAACCGCTCCAGAGGCGGTCGTCCTACCATTAGACGAATCGGCAATATACTGCCTCACTAAGATACCTAAAAAATGCCCTTTTGGCAATGTTTTCTCCGAAAAAACTTGCTTTTTATTTTAACCGTGTTATAATATAGAAGTAAGTTCGTTAACACCCGATTGTGCATGGTGGGAACGGTTCCCACCATGCACACTATTTTTTCTCAAAACAACATGCTCATAATGCATGGAGGTATTCGAAATGGAAAGCGGTACGACGAAGGCACGAGTACGGATTGACATGTGCGAATGCGGTGCACACGGGAACCTCTTCCTTAACGACGCCAGATGCACAACAATCATCAGTAAACGGCAAGTATCACTACTTGTTCAATCTCTTGTCGAGGATAAAATCCTAGACGAGGCGGATATGCGAGCAGTGCTTCTTCCAGCGCTCACATCTAACATGATGAAGGCGTCGAAAGCAGACTACCCCGAACTCGACATGAAACTCCTCCTCGATGGAAAAGTTCTGCCGGATGTCGGATGTTTCATTCCGACAGAATTCGCGATCCCCCTCCACGACCTTGAAGGTCTTGACAATGAAATTGAAAAAGCCGCTTAACAGACGGCACAACCAAACGACCCAGAACCTAAGTTCTGGGCGTTTTTTTATTTCCCTTTCTCTGAAAGCGTAATCAACCGTGCTTCAAGAAGTACATACGGCATTGGAGAACGACGGACTTCTCCGTGGAGCGAAATTAAAGATTCCAAGAGTGCTGAATTAACATGCTTTCCTTTTACAAACGAGTTTACCAGTGACTGAGTATGCTCTGATTCTTTTGATAATTCTTCCCCAGCACCTGCCCCACCGAACCGTGTATATATAACAGAACGAACAGTAGAGACGAGTAGCTGCATAAATACTTGAGGATTTGCGCCATCAGCTTCAAGTGCACGAACCGCTTTAAGCGCTCGCTCCGGATCAGCATGATCAAGCGCAGCCAAGACATCAGAGACATATTCTCCTTTTGGTGCACCAGTCATTTGTTCAACATGCGCACGCTCAATCTTTCCATGTGGATACGAACGAAGTATCTGCTCCAAAAGTGACAGACCGTCCCGGAACGATCCATCAGCCATAATTGCCATAAGTGTTAACGCTTCGGCTTCTGCTTCGCGACTCTCTCCTTTAATTGCACGTGAGAGTGCTGTTTCAATGGCAGTATTTCGTGGTTTATCAAGCAAAAACACCGCGCAACGAGAAAGGACAGTATCAGGAAGTTTTTCTGGGTC
Organism: Candidatus Paceibacterota bacterium; assembly: GCA_035438625.1. Taxonomy (NCBI): domain Bacteria; kingdom Bacillati; phylum Minisyncoccota; species Minisyncoccota bacterium. Next base: position 14,462 of record DAORIS010000005.1, on the reverse strand, counting down.
AGTTGTTGCAAGAATAAATAGTGCATGTGGAGGTGGCTCTTCTAAGGTCTTTAATAGTGCATTAAAAGCAGCTCTCGAGAGCATGTGGGCTTCGTCTAATATATAGACTTTAAATTGAGAGCTGAATGGAAGTACTGAGGCACTATCAATAATTTCACGAACATCATCGACTCCAGTGTGCGATGCCGCGTCCATTTCAATGATATCTGCGTCAGACGAGCCAAGTGCCTTGGCAAAAATACGAGCAAGTGAAGTCTTACCTGTTCCACGACCTCCCGAAAGTACATAGGCATGTGACGGGCGACCCGAAGAAACGGCTTGTTCTAGGGCTTTTATAACGTGACTTTGGCCAATAACTTCAGAAAATGCTTGTGGACGATACTTTTGATAGAGCGCGTGTGCCATTTGCAAACTATACCAGAAATGCTAGTATGGTTACCAATGCAAACAGTCGCTACGGTACTTCCGTACGCCCAGATAGGCCTATCGATATTCTTAATCGTGCTTGTACTCATGCAACGATCGGATGCCGACTTAGGTAGCGCTTTCGGCGCTGATGGCGGAGGAACACGATTCACACGACGTGGTCTTGAAAAGGGCCTCTTTAACGCTACTATCCTTGTAGCTGCCGTGTTCGCCGTACTAAGCGTGCTCTCTATTATCGTATAAAGTAGCCTTGCTACATATATACGGTATAGTTATATAGCTCGCGTGCGTCTGTTGCTTACATATGAAATCATTTATAGCCAAGACGGCATCGGTCATTTCTAGTTTTTCTCTGACCGCAAAGATTGTATTTGGGTTACTAACTATCCTTGCAGTAACTTCGGCCTTTTCTGCAATCGCAGCAATAGACAAAAAGGTCAGTATTGTTGTACCTGGATACGGCGGTGACGTTGTAGAAGGAGTAATCGGTGCGCCTAAAATCATCAACCCGGTTCTTGAAATCACTGGTACTACACGAGATATCGTGGGACTCGTATTTGCAGGACTAGTTGAAAAGGGCGACGCTGGAGGGTACCGACCAATTCTGGCTGAATCAATTGAACTTGCACCCGCTGCTTCTCCAAACTTTCCTGTTGGAGATGTGACCGCAGCGCAGCAAATTCCTATACAACAGAGATCTCAAACATACGTATTCAAACTTCGACACAACGCAACATTCCACGATGGAAAGCCGGTAACACCTGAAGATGTTGCTTTTACAATCGACATCATTAAAAATCCTGCTATTCGTAGCCCCCTCGCTGCACAATTTGCAGGGGTTACATATGAAATTGTTGATGACAGAACAATTACAGTTACATACCCACCATCACTTGATCCATTGGAACTTGCAACAGTTGGTGTACTACCTAAACACATCTATGCAGAAATTCCAGTAGCAGACTTTGGTCTTGCGGAATATCACACTAATCCAATTGGTGCTGGTGCATTTCATATTTCATCAATAAACCGAGACTCTCAAGGTATTCCGGTATCACTGCAACTGCGACGTTTTAGTGAATTTGCACCAGGAAAAGCATACATCCGTTCATTTACACTTAATTTTTATAAAAACGAACAATCACTCGTTAATGCATACAATAACGGTGACATTAATAGCGTAGGCGGACTCTCACCACAAAGTGCATCTGAGCTCCTTGAAGACGAGGAATCAACTGCCAAGCGGTCAATGTATACACTTCCACGTGTGTTTGCCCTTTTCTTTAACCAATCACGTAACCGCGCACTTGCAGATATTGCAGTTCGTGAAGCGTTAAGTATCGCTGCACCACGTGAGCAAATTGTTTCTGATGTCCTTGCAGGCTTCGGTACCGCAGCTGCTTCTCCACTTCCTGGTGAGTTAAAAGTGATGGCGGACACCAGCGCTCAGGAAGCACTCCTTGCTGCTGCATCAACTTCAACATCCACACTTGCTCTTGCATCTTCCCTTCGTTCTATTGATTCAGATACCACAGAATCACTTGATGCACCATACGCATCAACAACAGCTGAAATTGCAGAGTTCATGCTCGACAAAGCGGGATATGTTATGCGTGAGAGCGGTGTCCGCTCAAAGAAAGTTGGCTCAGACGAAATTCCATTAACACTCACAATTACTACTGCAAGCACACCCGATCTTGAGGCTGCTGCATCACTCCTTAAAGAAGCATGGGAAAGCATTGGTGTACAAGTATCACTACGGATGTTTGAACCGGGTGATCTAAACCAAAACGTCATTCGAAAGCGTGATTATGATTCCCTTCTCTTTGGACAAGTTATCGCAAAGGACTCTGACCTCTATGCGTTTTGGCATTCAACACGACGATCAGATCCAGGACTTAACGTTGCAATGTATTCAAATGCGAAAGTTGATCGTGCCCTTGATGAACTATCTGCTTCTTCAACACTCTCAATTGCAGCACGAAGTGAGCGATTACTCGCCATTGAAACACAGATCATGGATGACATGCCGGCAGTTTTCCTGTATAGTCCATCATATATATACATCTCGCCTATCCAGTACACGGAGGCGTTCCCAGCTCGTATCGAAGCTCCCGCAGAGCGCTTGAGTCACGTATATCGGGGATACCTCAAAACTGAAAGAATTTGGCCGGTGTTTAAGAATATTTTAGACATATTATAGAAATATAAAAAGGTTTGTAATTATTAACATACATAGAACAAGTACAGAATGAACACAGATTCGAATACTCCCCCACAAATGGGCGGAACTCCTGAGCGCAGACGCAGGCCATACCACTCTGGTGGATTTGGAAGACCAACAAATAGGCCAATGCGCCCACACTCACCTCGCCCCATGGGAAGCGAGCGTCTTGAGTCGCGCCCCGATGCTCCTCCACCACCACTTCGACCAGATCGTGCACACCTAGAGACATCACGACCACGTCCTGAAGGAGGAATGCGTCCACGTTTTAATAATCGACCGACTGGAAACCGCAGCGGCTTTAGTCGTCCATCTGGTAGTTTTGGAAGTGCTCCCCGAGGAAACTTTGGAAGAACAGCTGGTCCACGAACTGGCGCTCCCGCTGGTGCACGTAACGGTCGACGAGGTCCACGAAACAATAACCGACGCATTGAGCGTCCTCCTATTCCAGCAGCTGCTTTTGAAGCACGTCCTGAAGACCCAGCACTTCGCAAAGATGTAATGATTATTCCTCCACCTGGAGAAAATATCCGCATCATCCCACTTGGAGGTGTCGAAGAAATTGGACGAAACATGACCTTGATTGAATACAAGGACGACATCATTATTATTGATGCTGGTTTCCAATTCCAAGACGACGATACTCCTGGTATTGATTACATCCTTCCAAACACACGATACCTCGAAGAGCGTCAGGACAAGATCCGTGGAATGATCATCACCCACGGTCACCTCGACCATATCGGAGGGCTTCCATATATCATGCCTCGTATTGGTAACCCGCCAATTTACACACGAAACTTGACTGCTATCATGGTCAAGAAACGTCAGGAAGAATTTCCTCAGACAAAACCATTGGCTATTAATATCATTGAAAAAGATACAAAGATCCAACTTGGAAAACTTACCGTTCGATTCTTTGGTGTAACCCACACTATTCCTGACTCAATGGGTGTCATTATTGATACACCAATCGGTTCTATCGTTAACCCTGGAGACTTTAAACTTGAACATGTTGACGGAAAAGCAGTTGAAAGTGAGGAGAAAGAATACTCGGTATTTGAAAAAGAAAAGACACTCTTCCTTATGGCTGACTCTACAAACGTAGAGAACCCCGGATTTTCAACACCTGAAACATTGGTGCACGAAGGCTTGGAAGAAATCATCAAGAAAGTAACTGGTCGATTGATCATCGGAACATTCGCATCCCAACTCCGACGTATCATCAAGATCATTGAGATTGCTGAGAAATATGGCAAGAAAATTGTCATCGAAGGACGCAGTATGAAAGTGAACATTGAGATCGCCATCTTGGCTGAGATGCTAAAAACGCAAAAAGGCACCATCATCCAAGCAACTGAGATGGATCGATATCCAACAGATAAGATCATCATTCTTTCAACTGGAGCCCAGGGAGAAGAGTTTGCAGCGCTCATGCGTATCGCGACAAAGAATCATAAAGTGATTCACATCACTCCTCGTGACACAATTGTCCTCTCTTCTTCAATTATTCCTGGAAATGAAAAGTCAGTAGAGAAGTTGAAGGACAACATTGCTCGCGCCGGTGCACGTATCGTCCATTACAGAACATCTGAGGTGTACATTCACTCAACAGGACACGGAAATCGTGGTGAACTCGAGTGGCTACACCGAAAGATCAAGCCTAAGTTCTTCATGCCTGTGCACGGTAACCATTACCGACTACGCCTCCACGCTGAATTAGCTGAATCAACTGGTATTCCAGCGAAGAACATTGTTGTACCTGACACTGGTTCAATCATTGAAATTTCACCTGATGGTGAGACGGTGACAAAGATTAAGGCACGTGCTCCATGGCAAGCAATGACTGTTGACGGCTTCTCTATCGGAGACATGCAAGAGGTGGTTCTTAAGGATCGTCTCGCACTCGCACAAGATGGAATGTTCGTTATTGTCGCAAGCATCAACGCTGCAACCGGAAAACTCAAGAAAAGTCCTGATATTATCTCTCGTGGATTTATCTACCTCCGAGAAGCGCAAGATCTACTCCAGCAGACTCGATATATCATTAAGAAGACGATCGAAGACGAAGCTGTTGGTATGAACCCAATCAACTTCGATGCACTCAAGGAGCGTGTGACTGAAAACATCACAAACTTCCTATTCGCACAGACTGCTAAGCGTCCAATCATCATCCCTGTTATCTTAGGTGTTTAGTTGACTTATATCACTTTTGTGATATAATATATAACAGTACTTCTTTTAGGAGATCCTATGCATCAGTACTCTCGTCTTGCAGAAACACCTCTGCTCGCAATGTTCTCACTTACGGCTGCTGTATTCTGTATCGGCTTCGCGTGTGGCTGGATGATTTCCGCAGTCAGGAGCAAGAACAAGGATGTTTTACAGGGTTTGATGTTGGCGTGCTTCTTTGTGGTAGCACTTCCGTTTGCATACAGACTGTATGCAACTGGATATGAAACCGGCATTCACAATGGAAAAGTAATAGGGCGTGACGAAGTTCGAAATGCTCGAGAACTTCAACCCTCGACACAACCAACAGCTTCTCCGTACCCTGATCCATTTGGCGACGCACCTGAATCGTGACACCCGCTTCATAGTCCCCATTGCAGGCACTTGATTATGCTCATAGAGGTAATCAGGTGTTTTTTCTTTTACTGATATAATTTGCACATGCTTCGTTCGTTCATGCACCCGTTTGCACGGGATTTAAATAGAATTTATACAGCAACACTCTTTTTTGCTGTTCATTACGTTTTAACAATTTACATAAACTCCAGTTTCCTTTCAGGAATTGTCGGTGAAGACAAAGTGGGATTTTTATATGCCGGAGGATCATTCTTAGGAATCGTGATTCTCGCTATTCTTCCATCTATTTTACAAAGAATCGGTAACCGAGCAGGGATGGCGGTTGCAATCATGATTGAAATGGCAAGTCTCGCCGTCATGGCAGCTTCCCCACACCCTATGGTTGTAATGGCAGCATTCATCCTCCATCACGCCATTATCCCTGTCATGTATTTTCACTTCAGTATTTTCATCCAGCACTATTCGAAACACAGTCAGACGGGATCAGCGCGTGGAATGTTTTTAACGATCGTTAACTCCATGTTTGTGGCCATTCCACTTCTTTCAGGACTACTACTCTCAGCTACCGATTTCGTATCAGTATATGCACTTTCTGCCCTTATGACCCTTCCAATGCTCGCCGGAATTCTCTCAGTACAACACTTTAAGGATTCTCATTATGGTAACCATAGTATTTTAAGTGGGGTCAGAATTGCAATAAAGAACAAGAGTATTGGGATGATTGTCATGTGCAACTTCATCCTGCAGATGTTCTTCGCAGCGATGGTTATTTACATGCCTATATATCTTCGAGATATTGGTTTTGGTTGGGGAGAAATCGGTGTGATGTTTACCATCATGCTTCTGCCATTTATGTTGTTTGAGTATCCACTCGGAAAAATTTCAGATAAATACTTAGGTGAAAAAGAAATCCTTATCCTGGGATTTGTTATCATTGCACTTTCAACAGGCTTAATTCCCTTCATGCATACACTTTCAATCGTTGCGTGGACAACGCTTCTCTTTATCACTCGCGTCGGAGCAAGTTCTGTAGAAATTATGGCCGAGAGTTACTTCTTTAAAATGATACGGAACGGCCAGGCACAACTTGTTAGCCTGTGGATGAGTATCGCGAGTCTTTCATACATCCTCGTTCCACTCGGAATTAGTGCTTCACTCGCATTCATATCCCTCTCGCACGTATTCTTTGCCGTAGCATGCATCGCAGCACTTGGAGTAGTATTTGCGTACAATATAAAAGACACGCTTTAGCTCAATCTTTTTGCTTCTAAGCAAAGGAAGAGTGGTATTTCCTTTCTCATTCTGTCTTCTTCAACTTGTCGAGGTCCTGCTCCGCTTTTCTTATGTGAGATCCATTCCTCAAGTCGTGTCACTGCAAACCCCGCTGCGTGTAACTGTTTAAAATACCACTGTAGTGGTCGATGAAATGATGCGGTCAATGAATCTTGTTTTCCTCCTGGATTCATGACAATACCTGCTTCTGATTCAGACATGTATGCATCAATCTTTCTATATTGCTTTCTCGCAACCTCATCCCATCCCCATCCAGTTTGTTTTGGGATTCTAAATGCAGGGTGGTTAAGAACAAGCAAAGCACTTCCGCCAATTTTTATAATTCGCTTCCATTCCATAATTGCCGCACGTGCTTCGCGAATATTCTGGAGTGCCAAAATACACATAACCGCGTCAGCTGAGTTATTAGAAACAGGAAGTGCGTCAGCCGTACCAACTTTAAATTCTCCCTTTCCACTTTCGTTTGCCTTGGATATAAAGGACTCACCTGGATCAATACCAATGACACGTGCACCTGATTTTGCAAGTTCTTGTGAAAAGAGTCCCGTACCACAGCCAACATCTACAATGGTGTTTCCGGGCTTTGCTGTATCAGCGAGCATTCGAACTACATTCGGTAAAAGTACTGCTTGTTGGTATGACGCTGGATCTCCTACAACATCCTCATACCAAGAAGAGACGCCACCCCATGACGTCTCTTTTGGTGCTTTTGATCTACCCAGACTACTTTGCGGTCTTTTTCTTGGCTGCCGGCTTGGCTGTTGTTGATCGTGGTGATGTGTGTTTCTTAATGTCATTTCTGATGTTCTTCCAGTGAGCCTTAAGATCCTTTGCGATCTGTCCAATCTCTTGGACGCTTACATTACCTTTGTTTTGGTATGTTGTCACGACTGTATCAACAAGCTTCTTATATTCATCTTCGCTGACGTTTTTAAGCTGCTCCATGCGATCAATCACTTCGCTCTTTGCCTTATACACCCAACTCTTCATATGCGCTCGATTCTGCTTTGCTTTTTTTGAACCAAACATAAAATATGCTCCTGCTGCTCCTGCTGCAATTGCTCCAATGGCTAGTCCCGCCTCAACGAGACTCTTACTGTCGTTATTTGTATTTTTCTTAGTGCTCATGAAAATCTGAATTTAAAATTAGTAAGTATACACTTTCAATTATTCCTTTGATCGCTTGGTGCGTGCCTTACGAGTATGTGAGCCAAGTATTTTTGCGAAAAAAGAAACAACCGACGTAACTGGTGAACTCTCCTTAATATTATTGCGCAATTCTCTAACATCGTCCACAATCGCTTCGCTTTCCTCTTTTACCTTATGCGAAATATGAGAAACATCTCTAAATATTTTGATGCCGTATACCAATAACACAATGACAAGCAACGTTATGATAATGACTGCTACCCCGGTAATACCAAGGAAAATATTTGTCTGAAGAACTTCGTTCATATAGATACTATATCGTAACTATAGTTTTATCGCGAGATGTCGCTCGTGATCAGACCATCAGAAAGTGTAACAATTCTTTTTGCGAGTTTACTATATTCCTCTTCGTGGGTAACCATGATGATGGTTTGTCCAGCGCGTTCGTTAAGGTCTCTAAAAATATCAATAATTAGTCGTGATGATTCACTATCAAGGTTTGCAGTTGGCTCGTCAGCGAAGATAATCTTCGGACCGTGTGCAATGGCACGTGCAATAGAAACACGCTGCTGTTGGCCTCCTGAGAGCTGTGAGGGCAAGTTGTACAACTTATCTCCCAAACCTACCTTTGTAAGCGCGTCTTCTGCAATTTTTGAAGCACGAGCTTTTGGTGAACCTTGCATAAGGAGTGGAATCATTACGTTTTCAATTGCAGTAAGTTCTGGCATGAGCGCATAGTCCTGGAACACATATCCAAGTTCCATCAAACGAAATGTTGTTCGTTCGTCCTGGGACATTTTTTCTGTGTTCTTTCCATCAAGCACAATCGCGCCACCAGTTGGATGGTCGAGCAAACTCATCTGATACAGAAGTGTACTTTTACCAGCTCCTGATCGTCCCATGATTGCCACGAATTCTCCTTGTTTCACTTCAAAATCAATACCCTTAAGCACGTGGGTTTCAATATTCCCGCTTGAGTATGTCTTTGTCAGGTTTTTGATACTAATGATATTTTGCATAGACATAAATATTATCGGCCAAGGATTGAATCGAGCGTATTTCTTCGGACAATCATTCGCGCAGGAATGTATCCAGCGATGATTGTGCAGACAATCAGAATTCCAGCACGGACAAGTGTACCAACCCAAGTAACTGCAAGAATTCCATCACTGAATGGGAAATCAATTGGGTGCGCATAGAAGAGAGGTCGGAGGACAAAGAATGTAAGTACAAGTCCAATTACTGACCCAACGATTGCATAAAATGCAGATTGGAAAATATATGAAATTTCAATCGCCTTTCCAGACACTCCGATACCTTTAAGAATACCGATATACTTTCGGCGTGTGATGATGTTCACAAAGATAACAATGAAGATGGTGATAGAGGCAACCACAAGACCAATAAGACCCATAGCATTACCGAGGAGGCCGAATGTATCTTTGATTTGATCGAGAAACACAGGAATAGATTCCTTTTGTGTCTGGACCGTAGCGTACTCACCGAATCCTCGAGCAAGAAGTGCGTCGCGAATTGATTCTTGTGTTACCCCAGGCTCAGCGATGATAGAAATTTCGTTTGCATCATACGCATTTCTTCCAGCGATCTGTCGAAGTTGCGCCTCGTCCATGAAAATTCGTGAGCTGATTTCATCCACCTTTGTCTTTACGATACCCTTGATTTCCACTTCGCGAATGGTGTCTCCAATTGTTACGCGGACCTTGTCTCCAGGGCCAATATCTCCTTTAAGCGGACGAAAGACAGGGGAGTCAATTTGGATGTATCGATAGAGCAAGTTTGCTCCGATCATCACCTTGTCGAAATCACCTGGCTGTAGGTACTCTCCTTCTACAACGAAATCAGCGAGTCCGAAGATTTCATTTTCTTTAACAGGATTAATACCAGAAAATAGTGCACCCGTGCTCATGTCGAGGTCACCTTCCTTTTTGATGTTTTCTTTATAATCTGCTTGAACACTTCCACCTTCTGTATATCGGACTACATAGTCCTTAATACCAGGCATAGATTCAATAGCAGCGATAATCTCAGATGTACGTTGGATATACGGCTTACTGATCAATTTTGAGACGATAACATCTCCTGTGTAGCGGTCTTTGTATTGCTCTTCTGAGCCTTGAATAAGTCCAACAAGGATACCGTTAATGACAACAAGGTTGAGGAAGGTAAGGACCATCACAAAAGAAATCAGGATGTTAGTCCAAATGTTTGCCCGCCTTAGTTGGCGAATCGCAAGGAAAAGTCCTACCTTAAATGATGTCATCTGTCCTATTAGTTTTTAATAGCAACCTGGTCTTCCACTTCAAGACCTGAAACAACTTCAATTCCTCCTTCTGCTGACATTCCAACAGTTACTTCAGTTTCAACTGGCTTTTCTGAACCATTTATTTTTAATACGTAAAACTTACCGTCAATATTTGAGACAGCATTCTTTGGGAGAATTTTTGCATTTGAGCGAACTTCAGTGACGATTGATACGTTTGCTGTCATTCCAACCTTTACACGTTCATCTGGATTAACGAACTGGAGTGTTGTTTGGTATGACTGCACACCATCAACTTCTTTTCCTGAGAGGTCAACTGATGTTACAACTGCGTCATATGTGACTCCGCTTCCAAAGGCATCGAGTGTCACTCGTGCGCTGTCTCCAACTGAAACACGAGCAACGGTCACTTCAGGGAGGTTTGCTTCAATTTCAAGAGATCCTTCTGAGATCAAGGATACGAGTGGGTCGCCTGAAAGTGCGCTTGCACCAACTTCAGCATCGATTCGAGTGATGATTCCAGCAAATGGAGCAACAATGACTGTGTCTTGTAGTTCAGCACGTGAAGCTAGAAGGTCTGCGCGCATTTGTGCAACAACTGCTTCTTGAATTCGAATCTCTGATGCGCTTCCACCAGTTTGTTTAATTTCAAGCTCACTTTGTGCGATCAACACATCATTTTTTGAATCTTGTAGACGCTGTCGTCCAGCGATGAGATTTTGTCTTCCTACAGAAACAGATGTTCGTGCAGCTGAGATATCTTCTTTCCACGAGTTAATTTCATCTTGAGTGTATGAATCGTCAGGACGAATATCGTTAATTGCTGAAGCAAAATCTGTAAGGTATGTGCTGATGTCGGTAAGTACCGAAAGTCCCCTTTCAACATTTGCAGAAATTACAGCATCACTAGCATCGTCCCCTGCGGCTTCAATTGCATCTTCAAAGCGATCTAGTGTGTATTTCAATTGACGACGACCATTTTCAAGTTTTGTCTCGTCACCTGCATCACGAATTGGGAGTGTAAAGTTTGGTGAGACTTCTCCACCTGAGTTAAATTGGTCAATAGTATTTCGGATTGCATCGTTTGAACGAACGTACGCATCACTAACCTGCTCGGATAGATCTCGAAGAGCTGAGCGGACTTCTGTTGCCGCAAGGTCCAGTTTTTGTGTTGCAATCTGGATTTCTTCAGGTCGTGCGCTTTCACGAAGTGACTCCAGCTTTGCAATTTCACGATCAAGATTTGCTCGTGCACGGTCAACAGACGCTGAAAGGTTTCCAGCTGACGTTGAAAGGATAAGTTCACCAGTAGTGACCCGATCACCAACGTTCTTTGCGACTGAGGTGATTCGTCCACCACGCTCAAGGGACAGATCAACGTTTTGTGCAGCACGAACTTTTCCGTTTACCTTTGCAATCTCTTCAAGTATGCCTTCTTTTACAGTCACAACTTCGTAACTTCCGTTACCATTTGATGAACCGTACGCAATACCACCAAACACTGCGATGAGAATCGCAAGTGGGATGTAATATGCTGGGCGCTTAAGACGTGCAAATAACGATGTAAACATGGAATAAGTTTTTAATTAATGGGACTTTATTTTAATATAAAATATCAATATAGTCAACTATTAGTGACTTTGTGCCTAGGCTAACGAGGGTCGGCAGTACCATCTATCATAGCAGAGAGTAGCGAGGTCACTTCCTGTGGATTACTTGCATTCATGAGGGCCTCCCGGATCTCCTTTGCTCCATCAAACCCTTCTACATACGCCTTAAAATGTTTTTTCATAATCGCAAAAGACTTTGTACCACCCAATATCTCATCAAATAGCTGCACATGCTCTCGTAGGGCTTCTAGCTGTTCTTTAAGTGGAATAGCTGACTTTGGGTGAGTTTCATTAAATAACCACGGGTTACCAAATATTGCTCGTCCGAGCATAATCCCGTCGGCTCCAGTCCGCTCTGCTTTTTCTCGTGCATCAGCAATATCTGTAACATCCCCGTTACCTAATATGAGTGCTGAGGAACCAAGGTGGTCTCGAATTTGAACTGCCTGTCGAACTAAGTCCCAGTTTGCGGGCACTTTGGACATTTCTTTGCGAGTACGCGCATGAATTGTGACAGCTGCAGGAGATTCTTTGAGAATTTCTGGTAACCACTCATCAAGTGTCACGCTATTATATCCAACACGTGTCTTAACAGAAACAGGAATCTCTACACCGTCACCTCTCGCACCTTCCTTTGCAGCTTTAATAACCTCTCGTGCAAGTTCTGGAGTTTTGATAAGTGCAGCTCCTGCTCCTTGTTTTTCAATTGACCGATCGGGACAACCCATATTGATATCGATTCCATCAAAACCTAGTTCCCTAACGAGCTTTGCGGCTTCTCTCATATATTCAGGATGTGCGGAAAACAATTGAGCGACTATTGGACGCTCTTCGTTTACATAAATCAAATCTTTCATCAGTTTCGCTTTTCCTTCTGGAGTTGCACGCACCAACCCATCAGCGGAAACAAACTCTGTCCACATCACGTCTGGTTTGCCGCGAGCGGCAATGACACGTCGAAATGCAGCATCTGTTACGTCTGCCATTGGGGCCAATACAAAAAATGGCCGCTTAAGTTGTTTCCAAAATCCTATGCTCATTGAACAGTTATTTCTTCTTCTGTGTTACTTACTGAATTCTTTTTCTTATAATAGACCGCATTACCAAACCTTAAATCAATATATTCATAATCAGAAAGTACAAATCCTACTTTTCGTATTTGCGCTTTAAATAACTGAAAGTACTTTATTGTTTCCGCATATCCCTCTTTGTTTGAGAGCATAAACATCACTCGTTGACCTGAAACACTGACAAGTTCACCTTCAATCTGCCCTATACTTGATTTGCCGTCAACAATAAGCGTTTCAGCATCGAATTGTTCCCGTTTCATTTCTCCAGCAAATGCCAGCGTATCTGTAAACACCTGAGGATCAAGATATGGCTCACCTGGGTCAGGTGCTCCATCTCCACCATCTTTTCTAAGTAACCGAACGGGGGCTTCATCGTTAACCACAAGATCAGCGACTTCTGTTTTCATTGAAGGTGCAACCGCAGCCTGACTACCAAGAACGACTCCTTCTGTATCAACTGATACACACCAACCCGAACCACACCATGAGCCATATGGTTTTCTAACAACCGGCTTGATGATTAGTTCTCGATTTTTAGAATCAACTTCCAGATCTTTTAATCGTGGATCAGTATTTTCAAGTGCTTGTTGCCAATTTGACGCACGGTTAAAGAAAATACTTGAGGCTGGCAAGAAAAATGCTCGAGGCTTTGTCATTGCCTCATTGACCATTGCAAGCAACTTGAATTCGATATCTTGAGTTACTGATTTTGAAACTGTATTTTCTTGAGCGCCAAAATCTACACGAACATTTGAGATATTGAATATTGGAATAAAAAAAACACTAATTGCACTTGATACTGCAACAACAGTAAGACCAAAGAGTACGATTCGAACCCATGTAGTATGTTTACGCTTTTTCTCCTGAAAGCGTCGTGAGACGAGCACTGATTGCTTTCTCCTATCATGCATAGTTACTTCGCTCCACCAATTATGTCTTTTCCAAGATATTTTTGAAGTATAGGAGGAATCTTAATTGATCCGTCTTCTTGTTGGTTGTTTTCAATGAGTGCAATAAGAGGTCTTCCTGAAAGTGCTGTGCTGTTTAATGAGTGCGCAAATTGCATTTTTCCAGCTTCATCTCGATAGCGAGTATTTGTTCGTCGAGTCTGGAAATCATGAAAATATGAGGCAGAGTTTGTTTCGCGGTATGTGTTTTCAGACGGCATCCACGCTTCAATGTCATACTTCTTAACTTGCCCAAGTCCCAAGTCACCTCCACAGTTTGCAACTACATGATATGGGATTTCTAGAAGTTGCATTAATTCTTCAGCGTCCTTGGTAAGTTCTTCATGGTGAATGACAGACTGTTCATGACTCGCCTCACAAAGCACGACAAGTTCCCACTTAAAGAATTCATGTACTCGAATCAGTCCCTTTGTATCCTTTCCGTGACTTCCTGCTTCTCGTCGATAACACGGAGAAAATGCCAAAATTTTAATTGGTAGTTGTGATTTATCAATCACTTCGTCCATGTAATATCCCATGGTTGCAACTTCTCCAGTTCCAGCGAGATAGTCTCCGTCTTGTGTTTTATATAAATCTTCTTCTCCTTGTGGAAGATATCCTGTACCGAGTAGTGTCTCACGCTTCACAAGTGATGGCACCATCATTGGTGAGTATCCTTTTTTGGTAAAGTGTTCCAAGACAACCTGCCAAAGCGCGAATGAAAGCTCTACCGCTTCTTTCTTTAAAAAGTACCCGCGGAAACCAGCAACCTTTGTGCCGCGTTCAAAATCAACCATGTCTTGTTGAAGCATCAAATCTGCGTGACTTTTTGGTTCAAAAGAAAACTGTGGAATAGTTCCCCATTTTCTAACT
>DAORIS010000004.1 GCA_035438625.1 Candidatus Paceibacterota bacterium | reverse complement strand
AATACATTAATAAAATAATATGAAAAAAATATATACATTGTTTATTGCGCTAGTTGCATCTTTAACATTTATTCCAGCATTTGCTTCTGCAGCAGTTGTGTATGTTGAACCTTCACGAACAACTATTTCTGTCGGAGACACTGTTATTTTAAATGTAAAGATTAATGCCGAAGGAACTACTATTAATACTGTTGATGGTGACATTGCAACAGTTTCAGGTGGTTCAAGCGTAGAGGTGAAGGAGTTCAGTCTAGCCAATTCTGCATTTGGTCTATGGCCTAGAACACCATCTCTTTCTGCTGATGGAAAGTTGGTGTCGTTTGTTGGTGGAGTTCCAGGAGGTTTCAATATTGAAGGGGCGACTATGTTTAAGATAATTTATGAAGCAAAGGAAGCGGGTGAAGTGACGATTTCACCAGTTAACATTTCTGCATACGCAAATGATGGCTCAGGAACAAAATTGCCTGTTCAGGTTAGAAATACAGTAATTACAGTTCAGGAAAAAAATTCAAATGAACCTGTTGTTGATGAGTGGAAGGCAATAATTGCACAAGATGTTACACCTCCTCGTGATTTCATTGTTGTTCCTGGACAAGATGCATCATTGTTTGAAGGGAAGACATTCGTATTCTTTAGTGCTGTAGATAACGAAACTGGCATTAGTTACTATGAGGTCTCTGAAAATGGCGCACCTGCTGTTCGAAGTGGTAGTACGTATGTATTACAAAACCAGACTGATCCTGTAATGCTTTCTGTAACAGCATATGACAAAGCAGGAAATAAAAAGCTTGCAACATACAACAGTGAAGATGCACAAGCAGGTACTCCATGGAACATTGTTGGAATTGTCGGCGCACTCCTCGTATTGGTTGTACTTGTAGTTGGGTACAGAAAAATGAAGAAGAATACAGTTAATGCACAAATGTAGATCAATATATAGAACAGTTCGTATTACTAAGGTAATTTGTGTAATTGCTTTAGCTGTATTTGGTATTTCAACAATAGCGGAAGCTGCAAGTTTGTCAGTTGTACCGGTATCGACTCAGGTTGCGGTAGGGAACATAGTTCAGGTGAAAATTGTTATAGGGACAAACAACAAAGCAATTAACAATGCAGAAGGGGTAATTCAATACCCAACAGACTTATTGGAGGTGCAGTCTGTAAGTAAAAATCCATCAGTCTTCACTCTGTGGGTTGAAGAACCATTTGCAAATGGAAATGGGACAATATCGTTTAATGGCGGTATTCCAAATCCTGGCTACACTGGGGAGGGAGGGAATGTTGCGTCCATTATCTTTAAGGCAAAAAAGAGTGGGACTGCTTCAATACTAATTTCTGAGGGTGCGGTAAGAGAAAATGATGGCTTGGGGACAGACATCCTCGCGCAGAAAATTGCTGGTGTTATTAACATCCAAGCACCAACTGAACCAGTTGTTGAACCGGTCACTGAACCACAGGTTCCTATTAGTGGTGTTCCAGCACTTCCGGTCATAACATCAACAACTCATCCTAATCAAAATAAGTGGTATAACAGTGGAACCGCTGAGTTAGCGTGGGCGATGCCATCAGATGTAACTACGGTATCTACTCTCTTGGGTAGAACTACTGGAAATCCTTCTGTCTTGTATGATCCTCCGATAAAGAGTAAGAAATTCGATAATCTTGAAGATGGTCAATGGTACTTTGGTCTTAAGTTCAAAAATAGTAAAGGTTGGAGCCAGGTGCGAAATTACAAGATATTGGTTGATACCGCTGGACCAAATCCATTTAAGATATCCTTTGTCAAAGGAGAATTTGAAAGTGATCCGCGACCAATTGCTAAGTTTGAGGCAACAGACAAACTCTCAGGTATAAGTGACTATGAAATTAAGATTGATGATGGAGAGTTTATTAAAATCTCACACAAGGAACATGTTTCCGGAGCATACAAACTTCCAGCTCAGGATCCTGGCGAACACACGTTACTTGTAAAAGCTATTGATGGAGCAGGTAATGAAACAGTGCAGACTGCGCAATTTACCATTGGTTCAATCGATATGCCAATAATTGAAGACTACACTTCAGTTGTTCGTTCGGGCGAGTTGCTAAGGGTAAGTGGTACATCACATTCGAACTCTAATGTAGAGGTTGTACTCGAAGATTCAAAAGGAAATAGAAAGAACCAGATTGTAAACACCTTGTCTGATGGAAGGTTTATCTTGGTGTGGGATGAGGAAATCAATAGGGGAACATATACACTCACAGCACGGGCAATTGATGAACGTGGAGCAAAAAGTTTCTTTACTGAGCCGTATTATGTGACCGTAAAGAGTCCTTTGTTCAGCAGTATTAGTGGAATGATCCTAAATTGGCTATCGCTTGCACTCATTGTGGTTATGAGCCTAGGACTCATTGTGCTCATGGTTGTATACTTTATGTTCCAGATCAAGAGATTTAAAAAGTCTCTTAATCAGCAAGTTCACAATACCGAGTCTTCAGTGCATAAGGCATTTGAAAGCCTACGTGAGAATGTGAGGTCTCAAATTAAGAACTTGGAAAACGTAAGAACAAAGCGAGATTTAACAAAAGAGGAAAAAAAGATTATTGTTGAGTTGCAGAAGAATATTACAGTCTCAGAAGAGCATTTGCAGAAGCAATTGTCAGACCTTGAGGAAACAATATCAAAATGAGAAAAATAACAATTTTTGAGGCGTCAATAATAGGATTCTTAATCGGATCAATACTTGCAACGTATATGGCGTTTATACGTGGAACTGAAGGGTTTATTGGATCTATATTACGCGTAGCCTCTTTAGAGTTTTTACTTCAATACCTACCAGTGGTAGAGCGGTATGACCTACTAGTGCCGTTTTTGTTCTTTATTCTTGTTGGAATCTTCTATGCGATCATTATCGCGATAGTTAATAAGGTAAGTAACAAAGCAAAATATCTCGTAATACTTGGAATCATTGTTATTTTCAGCATTGCAATTCAACAAACAATTGGAGTAAAAAATAATGTACATTCAAGTGCCATAGATGATTTTCTTCCTGCAGCAGTAATAAAATCTTCAAAAAAGGAGTTAGGACAGTATTTTGGTACTGAAAAAATTGGAGATATAAATGGAGACGGAATTGATGATATTGTGTTTGTTGTTCAAGAAGAAACAAAAAAGGAAGGGGTACCTGTCACGTATCAGTACGTTGCTGCTTCAATTAAGGAGGGTAATAGTTATCGCGGAACAAATATTGTGTTTGTCGGGAAAGATATTGAGATTACTAAGTTAGAAATTAGCAGTAGTACTGCATATGTAACTTACACCAAGGATGGCGACGCTGAAGTCCCCGAAGAAGACACTGTTTCTGTAATATTCTTAGATAATAAGCTCAGAGTCGAATAATTTCATTTTTTTTGTGTGTAGGGCATGCTTTTAAAGCAGACTCAAACTATTGAGTGCTAGTATTATGTCTGTGAAAAAAACGGTCAAAATTCTTCTCCTAACCATAGTAATTCAATCTTGCAATTATTATTCCGTAGGTGCTGAAGTGTTTGAACCGAATAATTGTGATGCGTTGTATTCTACGGATCTTGTACAGGAGTTATATGATCAAGTCGATTCACGGATAACAGGACTTTCGACGTCAACTGGATACATAAATATATTCACGTCACGGGGTGACAATACAGGTGGTTGGTCACGTAACACTTCAGTTTGGACATCGATTGGTGATGTAGCGCTAGACCTTACAGGAGTTTCTCCTTGGAATTCTACAGCGACCACAACTCGATCCGGAACACTTATAAGTCCAAGACATCTCGTGTTTGCAAATCACTTTCCAATTAGTAATGGAGCAACGGTGGTCTTTGTTGAACCTAATGGTGATGTGGTAACGCGGACACTTACCGATCAAACTCGAATAGGTTCGACTGATATTAAGGTTGGAATCCTAGACTCTGCGGTTCCAAGTACCATTGCTTTTTACCCTGTAATTTCAAGTGATGATGTTAATAATTATTTAAGTGCATCAACCGCGATCCCTGCAATTCTTTTAGATCAAGAAGGAAAGGCATTAGTACATAATATTAATCACATTGGAACAAATACTACATATCATGAAACAGTGATAAGTTTTCCACGCGGGCGATTTAGTGAAACTATCGTTGGGGGAGACTCAGGTAACCCTGGCTTTATAGTTGTTGGAGATGAGCTTGTGCTTAATTTCACACATTATACTGATTTAAACGGACCCGCTATTGGTCACTATATAAGTGAAATTAATTCTGCCATGACATCACTTGGTGGAGGAGAGTATCAGGTATCTACATTTGATCTTTCTTGTTTTGCAACAGGTGAGATAAGTCTTGAGCCCATAACGTTTTCAATAGCTGAAAATGTAGCAACGAGTACGGTTATTGGAACAATCGCGGCTACGGAATTATTTTCTGGGCAGACGCCAACCTACTCAATTACTTCTGGAAATGGCGATGGAATCTTTTCTCTTGGCGCACTAACAGGAATTTTAACGGTTACAAATCCAAGTCTTTTAAATTACGATTCACAAACGTCATATTCGCTTGAGGTTAGGGCAAACAGTGTACAGGTTCCCGCAAATCTAGCGACCACAACTGTTACTGTGAATATTACAAGAGCAAATGAATATCCAGACTTTGCTGATGATTCTTATTCATTTTCTGTGGTAAGTAATGCTGGAAATGGAGATGCTGTCGGTACTATCGCCGCTACAGATCCCAATGTAGGACAGACTCTTCAATACAGTCTTATTTCCGGAAACACAGGCGGTGCCTTTGGAATCGATGGCGCAAGTGGTGTAATTACGGTCGCTGATAGATCTGAACTTGAGGGAACATTTTCAATTATTGCTCAGGTTACTGATAATGACTCATCGCCACTTTCAGCAACAACGTCTGTATCAATTAATGTTACACGGGCAGCAAGTAGTGGAGGAGGGGGTGGTGGCGGTGGTGGAGGCAGAAGAAATACTCCGCCACCATCGACCACTCCAGTGGTTGTAAGCACACCAACTGTTATTCCTCAAGTTTGGTCGTTATTTGCACGCGACTTAACAGTTGGTTCTGAGGGAGGTGATGTATTAGCACTTCAACAGTTTTTAAATGCGAATTCATATGTACTTTCTACAGAGGGTCCAGGATCACCTGGAAATGAATCTACATATTTTGGTGAGCGATTACGCTTCGCGTTATCAAGGTTCCAAGCAGCAAATGGAATTAGTCCCGCGGCAGGATATTTTGGTCCAACAACCAGGGCGTTTGTATCTTCATATGGAATGTCAGCAATCCCTAGTAACGCTGGATATCAGTCAGTTATTACCCCAAATAGTAAACCAGCACAGCATGTCTTTTCTCAACCCATGTCACTTGGATCTAAGGGTGGGGAAGTTTTCGCTTTGCAAAATTTTCTTGTGACACAAGGAGTGCTAACGGCAGATAACGTCACTGGTTTTTTTGGTCCAGTTACGCGTAATGCTGTTGGGATTTTCCAAATTCAACAAGGTATTATTGCTTCTAGTCAGGACTCGAGCTATGGCTTGGTCGGTCCGACTACCCGTGCAAAAATTAATGCAGTCAGCCAAGCGGGCGGATAAATCACGTGGGCATAAGGTGGTCTTGGTGGGTGTATGCACGATATTATATGTTTACGGGCAGCAATGCATATGCAGTGATTACTCCCTTAGTCTATTAATAACAGATTCATTGAATGAAAAAGACAATTTTAACCCTAGCTTTAATTGCGGTAACTGTCTTTTCAGTGCTCGAGTATCAGTGGGGAATTAATGGGGTATATAGCAAGGTGAAGAATTTTACAGCTTCTGTTTTCTTCGTGGACTCTGTAACAGGGGACTCGTTAAGGGACGTGTACGCTAATGCAAACAAAAAAGGTGGTCGGAAGATAAAGATATTAGTAGTACCCGGACATGATCAGAGATATTTCGGCACTGAATTTAATGGATTGAAAGAGGTAGAGATGACAATTGCACTTGGTGAGGAACTCCACAGGTTACTTGCAAAAGACAAAAAAATTGAAGCATACATTACACAAACAAAGGATGGATATGTTCCAGAGTTGAATGATTACTTTGAAAACAAAAAGGATGAGGTTTTAGCGTTTATTTCGGAGCAGAAAGAACAAATGAAATTTTATGCAAGTACTGGTGAAATCAAGGTGCTTCCAGCGTCGTCTAATAAAAGTGCCCCGTCTCTAGCGGCATATCGATTGTACGCAATAAACAAATGGGCAAATAGTAAAGGGATGGATATTATTATCCATATACATTTTAATGACTATGAGGGTAGGAAAAAGGGCCATCCAGGGGCATATAGTGGTTTTTCTATATATACTCCTGAAAAGCAGTATTCTAATGCAAAAGGATCACGTGCATTAGCAGATGCAATCCATGCTCGACTAGGGGAGAGTTTTTCAAAAAGTAACATTGGAAAGGAAAGAAGTGGAATTGTTGAGGATCAGGAACTCATCGCTGTTGGAGCAAATAACACGCTTGATGGTGCGGGTATTTTGATTGAGTATGGATATATCTATGAGCCTTCGTTTGCTGATCCAGTGGTCCGAAAGGCTGTGCTAGACACAATGGCATTAAAAACATATGAAGGGATAATGGATTTCTTTAAAGAGGTAAACAGGAATGAAAGAATATTTTAAAAGAAAGATAGATATATATCGTGATTTTTGGGTAAAATACGAACGTCACATTTCCTCTGGTGCCTTATTGTTGGGATTTATTATAGACAGTCTCACTCTCCGTAGGGTAGATATGTTTTTGGAGAATCTAGTCTTTTTTGCATACTTAACAATTGCGGGTACAGGGATCCTCCTATTGAATTTATGTGAAGCGGGGAGGTTGCGTGGGTATCTATTTGAGCGATTACCACCGTTTTTACTTATTGCTATTCAGTTTGCTTTTGGAGGTCTATTTAGTGGTTTCGTTGTGTTTTATTATCGAAGCGCATCACTTTCGGTTAGTTGGCCGTTCATCTTAATCTTGGCCATTATGTTGGTTGGAAACGAGTTGTTTAAGAAGTACTATCTTCGACTCAGTTTTCAGATGGGTATTTTTTTCCTGGCACTACTTGGTGTGATGATTTATTTTGTTCCACTTATGGTTGGTCAGATAGGTGCATCTGTGTTTCTTATGAGTGGTGTAACTGCGCTACTACTCGTTACATTATTTTCTCAGCTAATTAAAAAGCTTATTCCAATTCGCTATGCAGCAAGTCGGAAATCACTCGTGATTTCAGTAGGTGTGGTATATGCGGTGATTACTGTTTTTTATTTTGCAAACATTATTCCTCCAATTCCACTTGCTGCGAAAGAGGTACGTGCGTATCACTCAGTTACAAGAACTGCAGAAGGGTATGTCATAAGAAAAGAGCCTGCTCGCAGGTTTGATTTTTTACGACTCTCAGAAACTGTACACCTTGCACCTGGTGAACCTGTGTATGTGTATACGTCTATATTCGCACCGTCAGCGTTTGAAAGTATGGATGTGGTACATAAGTGGGAATATTACAATTCGAAAACAAACCGTTGGGTAGAGTCATCTCGAATTACGTTTACTATCACCGGTGGAAGAGATGAAGGATATAGAGGGTACTCGATGAAATCAGCAGTATTCCCAGGGCTCTGGCGTGTTGATGTAGAGACGTTGGGTGGACAGCGTATTGGAAGAGCAAAATTTAAAGTTAAGGCAGTAGACACGGAGGTTCAACTCGAGCGAGAAGTTAGGTAGTAAGTGTGTGTATTTTCTTGCAATTTTGTGTGCTAGGAGTACGCTTATTTTTGGACTGTGTACTCAACCGGGAGACATGATGGAAAACACATGGGTGTGTGTCGGTGGAGTAGTTGGTGTGCGGAAGGTAATAGTTGATGGTTTTGAGAGTTTTGAAGAGGCAGAAAAAATAAGATCCAAGTCTCTAGAAGTGGATGAATGTTTGTATCCGAAGGAAAGCAGGATTGTATGCAGGGTTTTGGATTTTACACTGGGTAATCCAATCTTGCATCACCAGTTGGTGGATTTTATTACAGAGGTTGGTTGTCCAGAAGATCGAATTGAGAGTGAGGTTGCCTCACTCCGGAAACGTATTGAACGCCACCTTAGAAAGGGGAAGACTGAAAAAAATTCATGTGCTTAAGCAAAGTGCCCCGACTCAATTGTCGGGGCTTTTCGTTTTACCGCTTCCAGTTGTCTAATATCACAGCAGTTGCGATTGCTACATTGAGTGACTCGGCATGTCCGTGTCGTGGAATAGAAATACGAGTTTGAATATGCTTTTCAAGAGTCGGGTCAATTCCGTTAGCTTCATTTCCCATAACTAACACACCTTCTTTAGGAAATACTATTGAGTGCACATTTTCACCATCAAGAGAGCTTCCAATGATTGGTGCATTTGCTTTCACTAACCAATCACCAATATTTGTGTGTACTAATTGCGTGCGAATAAATGATCCCATAGAAGCGGCGATTGTCTTTGGGTTATAAAATTCGGCTGTGTCTTGTGAAGCAATAATCCGTTTTACTCCATACCAGTCAGCAATACGTAAAATGGTCCCGAGGTTTCCTGGGTCGCGTACTGATGAAAGGGCAATAACGATCTCACCAGGATTAACGGGAGCAGGTGGAGTAGTTACACGTTGACCGGCCACTGCGATTGCTGAGCGGTTGCTTTCAAGTGTTCCAGCT
The DNA here is from genome assembly GCA_035438625.1 of Candidatus Paceibacterota bacterium. NCBI lineage: Bacteria > Bacillati > Minisyncoccota > Minisyncoccota bacterium. The sequence continues at coordinate 72,540 of DAORIS010000004.1, read as the reverse complement.
TGTTCAATGTCCTCTTGGGTTCCCGTAATTATACGGATACCTCTACTTTTTAGAACAGCTGCATGTTCTTTAAGAAATTCTTCTGTACCGAGAATAAAGTTAATATCAAAGCTAGAAGAAAGGAGTTCTGCGACACTTTTCTCTCCCTCAACTAGAAATTTACGTTGAGTCGTTCTATGCTTTTTATCCTTAAGAGAGCGTATGAGCAGGAAGTCAGGTTTAGGTATCATAGTGTCACTCTAATACAGGTATGGGTAATATGCTACTAGTGCTCTTGTGGTGGTGCACGCAATAGTCGTGTTGTCGTCGTATAATTAAAAAACTTAGTAATACATAATTCATATATATGCTCTATACGGGAAGCGGTGATGATGGAAAGATGACAACTTTTGGATGTGACCAGAGAGTCTCTAAAAGTTCTGCAATTGCTGAGGCGTTAGGTTCGCTCGACGAGATTAATTCATTTCTTGGATTTTGTAAGGTTCGGTCACGTGATGCTGCGTTTATGGTTAAAGACACTCTGTCTTTTGAACAAGTTGCGCATGATATGCAACAAAAGCTGTTTATCATTCAGGCAACGGTTGCAGGGTACCCTAAACCGCTCGGAGAAAATGCGGTTGAAGGATTGGGCGAAGTGATTGATTACATAGAAACACATATGGATCCAATCAAGACTTTCTTTATTTCAGGTGGAACTGAGCTTGCCGCAACATTTGATTTTGCACGGACGCTCGCAAGAAGGGCAGAGCGAAGGGTGGTAGCAGTTTCCGAAGAACAAGCAGAAAAAATTCCTGCGGAAGTGCTTCAATATATGAATAGGTTATCTAGTATGTTATATGCGCTAGCACGATATGCTAACCACTTAGCAGGAATCAAAGAAGAACCACCAAAATATTCATAGTGCCAGGTACAATAAAGATATGAGCGATACGAAACATAAACCAAAACATTTACTACGAGATGCGCTGCTGGTGCTAGTTAGTATTACAGTTGCTGTCCTTTTAATTAAACTTGGGTTGGTGCGCCACTTTATTGGTTCATATCAAGAACTCTATGTTTTGAGTAGTTTTACCGCGGGAATATTTTTTACGTCGCTATTCACGATTGCACCCGCCTCGGTTGCGTTGGCAGAAATTGCGCAGCAAACATCACTGTTAACTGTGGCATTTTGGGGGGCACTCGGTGCGGTGGTGGGAGATCTTATCTTGTTTCTCTTTATTAGAGATAGTCTTGCCGAAGACATTATGGAGTTGATTCGTGACACACAGTTAAGTAAGTTGCAGCGACTGTTTAAACTGAGGATTTTCCGCTTTCTAATTCCATTCCTCGGGGCGCTCGTGATCGCGTCTCCGTTACCCGATGAGATCGGGCTGGCGATGATGGGGTTATCACGGATGCATATTAAGGTGTTGGTCCCCGTATCTTTTACAATGAACTTTTTGGGTATTGTGCTTGTCGCACTAGCTGCTCAAGCATTGTAGTGAGATAATAGTGGCACATGGAAAGCTTCATAGGTTGGAATCGTTCTTTTGGTTCAATACAGAATAATCAAGGGTTCACGTTGCTATTCGGTATTCTAATTGGTGGTTTTATGCTTGCGATTGGTACAAGTGTTTTAGGTTTCGCGGCTCGCCAGACAGGAGTGAGTGGTCTTGGCAGGGAATCGCAGTCTGCGTTCTATGCTGCTGACTCCGGAATGGAGTGTGCAAAATATTTTGATATTAAAAATAATGCTTTTCTTTCATCTAGTGGAAGTATTCAATGTGGTGGGTACACAATTAACTTCTCTGATCCAGGTGACACTCAATGCCCAAATGCCACACTAGAGACGTGTGAAGTTCGAAATCTAGCGGTTAATGTGTCAACGGGCCAGACAGATCCATCTGCAGAAGTTGTTATTTATAAAAGCCAGCAGTCAGGTAGGACAACAATTAAATCTTCCGGGCACAACACCAGAGACTTAACTAGGTTGTTACGAGTAGAAAGAACAGTTGAGGTAGCGTATACGCCCGATTCATACTCAGCGTGTGAAGGTGTTAATCCGCCACCAGATGTGACAGGAATTCCTAATGAGCAATTGATTACAATTAATGCCTATGGTATTCGCTGTGATGATGAGGGGGACCTTCCTGATTGGATGAATGCTGAGACTGAAAATAATGAGGAGATAATAAGTCCAGAAATGGTAACTGAATTTTTAGCTACTAACCCCAGCTGTAGACTTGAGACAAGATGTTTTGAGTGGGGATATACAGGAGATGTATATATTCCTCATCGTACCCGTCTTGGTTCAGCTGGTGAACCTGACCCTGTATCAGGGTGGAACTCAGGATCCTGGTATCAATTTTCCAGGCCTTCAACTGTTTCTCGACCTGCAACGATAAAAATAGAACCACTCGATCCACTGCAAGAGATTTGGGTTAGGTATGTATTAACTGAAGAAGATTTCGATTTTCTCGAGCCGTTTACGCAAAATGAAGTTCGTACTGACGGTCAGTCCAACCCATACTGTACTGATGGAGACCCTAATACAAGTTGTTCATATAGACTTGGAAATCCAGAACCTTCTGCTGAAATGATTTGCCATAAAGACCAAGAAAACTATGATAACTATGATGCAGTACGACAAGCTGTTGCTGGTGGCACCTATACATGTGTGGGATTCAGTGCTCCGAAAAACTAGGTTAGTTGGTATACTTAGCTTCATAATATAAGAACTCATGAAGAAAGTATATTTATTTTTTGTGGTTGCAGTCGTGTCATTGTTTGGTTCTTTAGGGGCAGATACTGTTCAGGCGTATTCTGGAACGGGAAATATTACTGTTGTACGAGTGGGATTTGACGATACGGTAACATCGGCACCGCAAGCGCCAGGTGGAGTAAATGCGTACTCTGGTATAAATGGAGACTCGCTTACTGGAAATGGAAATAACATTACGTCATTTGCCAATCCTAATGTATATGAAAACCTTGAGGTATATCAAAACCCAATTGACCCAGATAAGAGAAATTATCAAGCGCAATCACAGGATCTCTCGTCGTATGTAGAAATGTTTGGAATCTGCGTGTATCCAATAAATGGATCGGAATGCTATCCATCAACATTTTCTGTTGCATCGAGTACTACATTTGGTGGATCAAACGGTGTCGGCACTAATTACTATGTGTATACTACTGATTTTCAGTTACAGGTTGGATATGTAACAAAAGTAGTATTCAAATATACACCTGTGTCTTTGGGTGAAGTTGAAATATTTCGATATGGGCAAAATGGAACTATAACTTCCGCTCCATATATTGACGAAGGAAATGGTTCTGGGTACCCGTCAGCGTCCGTAGCGCCCATAGAGAGAATCGTGGATCATCCAATGAACATGGATAATGCATCACAGCAAAATCCTGTGCAGGCTTCAGGAATTTTTTCCCCAACAACTCGTTTTGCCGGCACAAGGAATGTTCAGGGGTATGTTGTTGTTGCGGGATACTGTACTTATCCAGTAAACGGTAACAGTTGTACGGTAACAGATTACACGCACACAACAGAACAAGGTGCTGAAACATATTATGGTCAATATACGTATACATATGCAATTGTTCCTGTGTACGGAAATACGGTAACAAAAGTTGGTTTTAAATACTTGCAGACATCTGGTGACTTGCGAATTTCAACTGTTGATAATACCGGAAATTTATTGCCAGAGATGGAATTGTACCCGCATATTATAGGCACGAACACTAACTGGGATTGGCCCAATCCTGTTGAGTACGAGAATGTTGTAATCGGATCAACTACCATTGAATTCAATGAACCATATAACGGCGAAACACTTTTGTCAGTTAAGTATTGTCAGGCAAATAGAGGAGGCTCTTCATGTACGCCAAATATCACCGCCACATATACCGACACTGGTTCTACATATGAGGTTGAAGTTCCGGTATCAAACGACAAGGTTACACTTGTAAACATTGCTGTAAGCGGAACCGGACAAACTGCAACGGGAGGGCAGATATTGATTAAAAGAGTTGGGGGTGACGATACTGTCTCAACAGCTCCGTGCACGTCAGCGGACATTGATCTGGTTGCACCGTACAACTCACTTGATTGTGGACAGTATGGATATGGTGCGATAAATCCTACGCTAAAAACTGGAGTTTCGGCAGGGGCTCATCTAGCATATGTAGCAAACAAGGCAGGTCTTGTTGAGTCAGCGGGCAGTTGTTCGTACCCATTTGGTGCAACAGAATGCCGCGTTACAGTATTTGATTCTGTTGTTGACTGTACGATTGATGGAAGCAGGATGTGTCGAACTGCAGCAACCGTTACCGATGGGTTAGTTACTAAGGTGGTATTTAAATATCTTCCAAACGTTGAAACTGGAGGTATTAGAGTAAAACTTGTAGGTACAGACGATACAGTGTATTCATCTCCTGAAGTAAGATTTTTCGTTGATACACAAGACATAACAACAAATCCTACGACTCTCGCAACTCAATCAGTTGGTTCACACGTTGTTGGTGCAAAGGATAATCCGATCTCATCTGAGATGGCGGGTACTTGTACGTATGCTATTGGTCAATCGGAATGTTCAGTTACATCGTTTCCACTAGTTCCAACATGTGGACTTACACAAGTGTCCCAAGATAGGTTCTGTAGCTTACCGATTACTGTAACCCAAGGAAGAATCACGAAAGTTGTTTTCAAGTATGTTCCGTCTTCAACACAAGTATCAGGTACAAATGGAGAAATTTTGATTAAGCGAGTGGGAAGTAGCGATACTGTTGCAACAGCTCCAGCAACCACTTCTTTCAATACTGCATGGGTTACAGATGGAGTAAAGGTATCAACGGTTGGATTGGATGTTTTTCACTTAGTTAATGTTGATCGTAATCCAACTGTATTTACTGATCTAAAGGAAGGTGATTATTCCGTGTTCGCAACTGATGTTGCGGGGTATAACGAAATGGTTGGTACTTGTACATATCCTCGAGGCGGGTCAGAGTGTAGCGTTACAACTTTTAATGAAACTCCTGTTTGTTCTTATGTCAGTGAATTTGACGGATCAGAACCTGACCAGCCATACGATAGAGGTTGTTTCGTAAAAGCATCTGTAACACCAGGGACTGTGACTAAAGTTGTATACAAATATACAAGTGGCTCAAATACCACGAATTCACCAACAGCTACATTAAAAGTGAATAAATATGTTAATGGTAATCTTTCTTCAGATGGAAATACAGGATATGAACTCAAACCTATAATAACTGGCAGTGACTACTTTGACAGACCTTCATTCACAGACAGCACAAGAACATTTTCTGGAATGTCACCAGGGTATCGAACAATTCTTGCGAGATCGATTATTGAAGGTAATGACTTCTACATAAAGTCATATAAGGTGACAGCGGGGTACTGTCTACATGTTACAGGTAGTCCTGAATGTACACCAACTACGTTTGTAGATATGGCATGTGGAAATCCAGTAATGTATAAACAAGGTAACGGATTTTCTGGGTATTACACAACTACTGTTGCAGACCCAGATAAGTGCTCACAAACAGTTGAGTTTAGAAATGGATACACAACACGCGTTGATTTAAAGTACATAATCAATAACGGAAATGTTAAGGTGTATCAAGTTGATGCGAATGGAACAACAACAGGTGTTACAGCACAGAAAGTAAGTTTAAATAGTAGTGCAAACCAATACGGTGTAACTGATAACCCGGCCTTCTTTGCTTCAACTACAGCTGGGCAAAATGTGCTGTATTTTATGAGTTCTTCACCAACAGCTGTTGTTGGAACTTGTGAATTTACCCCAGGTTCACCTACAGAGTGTCCGGTAGTTTCGTATAACACTAGTGCAAGTTGTACCCAAATAAACAATAGTGATGTGAGGTATGAGTGTACTGCACCAGTTAACGTAATGGCAGGAATGACAACACGGGTGCAGTTTAGGGCAGCAACGTTTGATTATTCAATGTCTGTTTCGTACCCCGCTGTTAAGGTGACACGAGGATATGAAACATCTAACAAGGTTAAATTAACCTCAGTGTCAGGTACAGCGTCAGCAGTATCAATAGCGATTTCAGGGCTACCTTCAGGAGCAACCGTAGTTGGAACTGCAACATCATGTAGTCCGAGATGTGAAATCGGTCTTCTTATTTCAACTTTAGCATCAACACCAGTGGGCACGTATCAAATAGAGATAGTTGGTCAACCATTGAATAAAATTACTACATTTGAACTCGAGGTAACTGCTGAGCAAACTGCTGTACTTCGTGTTTGCAATATGATATTCAACGGAAATTCACCGGTTGCGAACAATAACGCGCTCCCAGAGGGCACATCAACCATGAAAATAGGTACTGGCTACAATATTGATGGCTCACTTGTCTCAACTTTCAACTTCTTAACATCTGCTCATGTGCCAAATGAAAGGTTTATATTACCAGGCAACGATGATGCACGATGTCAGACGTTAAATAATCAGCCATATAGAAGATATACCTACAGTCAGGCAGCAGTTACTGCGGCCCTAGGTGTTAAGGGATATACCGATCAATTTACCGTTCCACTTACAAGTGCAGCAGGACTGTTCCCATACTCCGGACAACTATTTGATGCTGATCCAAACAATGATGTATTAAGAAATATGGAAGCGGATGGAGAAGTTACATATGCACCTGACACAGTTCAAAGAACGATTGTGTTTGGAACTGAAAGTGTCTCAAGCGGAAGTGGTGAAATTATGGTGCGACGTGGTGGTGTAAATGGATCAGCAGCAAATGCGCCTTCTGGAACACAAGCAAAACTTGCAACTGGCGCAGCTGTTTCTTCTAATCCCGCAACGTTTAGTAGAGTTGGTGTCGGTTCTCAAGTAGTGTATGCAACTGATGTAGCTGGATATACAGAAGAAGCAGGTTCTTGTTTACACGATGAGGATGATCTAAATGGGTGTGAACCAACTACATATACAACAGCGACATGTTCTGCAGGATTCTGTGCGCACACAGCTACAGTAGGAGTAAATCAAATTACTCGAACTGTCTTTAGGTATATCCCATCAACTTCTGCAAATATTTGTTCCGTTAGAGTGTCTCCGACAAGTCCAGAAGCGGGTCAAAATGTGACCTGGACAGTGCAACCTAACGTTGACGGAAATTACACATATACATGGGATGGAGATGCGACATGCGGCACAGCCCCTGGAACATCAGCATGCAGAACAATTAACGGATCTTATACAACTGGACAGTCAATTTCGAAGACTGCGCGTGTATACAGTGCAGGAAGTCAGGTGGCATCGTGTGTCTCAGCCACAGTCTATATCACGGAACCTTCCTATATTGAGATATAATTATCTCAATGCAAATAACAGATAAGCAACTCAAGGAATTTATTCTAGATTCAGGACTTGTATCCGAGGAAGATTTTGCTGTTGTAACGAAAGCTGCAAAAGAAAAAAATAGTGATATTGGAAACGAATTAGTTGCTGCTGGGAAATTATCTGATGATGATTTGCGTCGAATACACGCGCTTATCTTAGGTGTTCCATACGTAGATCTTAAAAATCAAAAAATTGATTTTGATGTTTTATCTTTGATTCCTGAGCCAGTTGCAAGAAACAACAACATTGTTGCGTTTGCAAGGAAAGGGGATTCATTGGAGGTGGCGATGCTCGACATTCATGATCTGTCAGCAATTGACTTCGTAAAGAAAAAGGTGGGTTTGCGAATCTTGCCACGACTCACCGACTCTGCATCTATTAAGGCATTGCTTGTGCAATACCAGAAGAGTCTTAAAGCTGAATTCGGAGACTTGATTCAAAAGGATGCGGGTTCAATTAAAACTATTGCTGATGCAAATGATGGGGAGGAGGGTTCTGCTGATGAGCTTAAAAAAATGGCAGAAGATCTGCCTGTTGTTCGTATTGTAGATACACTGCTTAAGCATGCAATCATCCAAGGTGCGTCAGACATTCACATTGAGCCGCAGGAAAACGAGTTGATTGTTCGGTACCGTATCGATGGATTGTTGCATGATGCCATGGTGTTGCCGGGATATGTTGCGACAAGTATCACTGCTCGACTAAAGGTGTTGTCGAACTTGAAGTTGGATGAAAAGCGACTCCCACAAGATGGTCGATTTAAAGTTGATTCAGGAGGAGAAAAAGTCTCGTTCCGTGTTTCAATGCTACCAACATATTATGGTGAAAAGACAGTTATGCGTCTCCTTCGGGAAAGCGTGTCTGGGTTTACTCTTGAAGCACTTGGTTTTCACGGGCAGGCTCTTGAGGCGCTCCATAAGGCTACAACACTCGCTACAGGAATGATTCTTACTACTGGTCCAACTGGATCGGGTAAGTCAACTACACTCTATACATTACTGGATATCCTCAATACTCCCGATGTAAACATCTCAACTGTTGAAGATCCTATTGAATACCAAATGAAACGTATTAACCAAACGCAGGTTAAGCCTGAAATTGGTTTTACCTTCTCGATTGGTTTGCGCACACTTGTTCGACAAGACCCAGACATCATCATGGTGGGAGAAATTCGAGACAATGAGACAGCAAACCTTGCTATTAACGCTGCCTTGACTGGTCACTTGGTGCTCTCAACACTCCACACTAACTCTGCAGCAGGAGCCGTACCTCGCCTTATCGACATGAAGGCAGAACCATTCCTCCTTGTCTCAACACTCGATGTAATTATCGGTCAGCGTCTCGTTCGAAAGCTTGGAGAGCATAAGGAGAAGTTTAATTTGTCTGAGGGAGAAATTTCTCGCCTAAAGGAAGTTGTTGATCTAGATAAGGTGATAGCAGCACTAAAAAATGAAGGTATCGTGCCTAAGGATTCTACAATTGAGACTATTCCATTCTTTAGACCAGTTACACAAACTCAAGATGATGACGGATATAAAGGACGAGTGGGAATTTATGAGGTTCTTAAGTTAACAGCAACAATTAGGGAGTTGATTATGAAAAGCGCCACACCAAAACAAATTGAAGAACAGGCTAAGAAGGAAGGAATGTTGACCATGCTTGAAGATGGAATATTTAAAGCGGTTCAAGGGGTTACAACTATTGAAGAGGTGTTACGTGTAGTAACTGAATAGCACGGTCAGTATATAATATAAAGAGAATGAAGATACCTACACTATTTGGAAGAGTTAAGGCACACGATAAGGTTCTCCTTGCAAAAAATCTTAGCGCCATGCTCGAGGCGGGTCTTTCGCTTTCACGTGCACTTGCAGTTATTGAACGTCAAACAAGGAATAAGAAATTAAAAGAGGCGCTTTCTGTAATTAACCAAGATTTGGCAGCGGGCAAAACTTTTAACGAGACTATTTCAAAATTTCCAAACATTTTCTCCCCACTATTTATTTCTATGGTAAAGGCGGGAGAGGAAAGCGGTTCTCTGTCCGCCTCACTCCAAACAGTTGGATTACAACTTGAGCGAGCTAGTGAACTGACGAGAAAAATCAGAGGTGCCATGATGTACCCAGGTGTCATTCTCCTTGCTATGTGCGGTATTGCCTTTTTCATGCTTACAAACGTCGTCCCTGCAATTACAGACACGTTCAAGGAAATGAATGTTGAACTTCCAACAACAACAAAACTTGTAATCTTTGTAAGTGACTTTTTAAAGAATAATGTAATCGTAACGCTATTGGGAATAGCTGTTATTGCTTTTAGCTTGTGGAGTTTTACAAAAACTCGAGTTGGTAAGCGATCTGTCCACTGGCTAATACTTCATATTCCAATTATCAATGTGTTGGTAAAGGAAACAAATGCCGCACGAACAGCACGAACAATGTCATCTCTGCTGACTGCAGGTGTTGATATTTTAGCAGCGGTTGAAATTACACAAGATGTATTACAAAACGTGTATTACAAAGATATTATCGGTGAAGCAAGGCCAATCGTAGAACGTGGAGAGCCACTCTCAACAGTATTTGCTAAGCATGAAAATTTATACCCTCCATTCGTCGGTGAAATGCTTGCAGTAGGAGAGGAGACTGGACAGATGGCCAAGATGCTTCTGGGTGTTGCTGTGTATTACGAAGATGAGGTCGAACAAAAGACAAAAGATATGTCGTCAATTATTGAGCCGTTCCTTATGATTATAATTGGAGCAGCGGTAGGTTTCTTTGCAATATCAATGCTTGGACCTATTTACTCAATCGGAGACGCAATTAAATAATGGCACAAATAGCCAGTAGGAATCGGGGATTCACATTAATTGAGCTACTCGTAAGCTTAAGTATTTTAGTTATTGTCACAACGGCAATTTATGAAGGATATCAGCGTACTTTTCGTGTTGCGCGATTGTCGAAAGTTAAAACAGTGGCTACCTCAATTGCAAACGAAGAGTTTGAGATTATTCGTAACATGTCATATTCAGACATTGGTCTTTCTGGCGGATCTCCCGCTGGCTCACTTCAGCGTTTTAAAACAATCACTAAAGGAAACTTTAATTTTTTTGCTACAACAACAATCAGAAATATTGATGATCCGTTCGATGGCATGATTGGAAGTACAACTAAAAACGATATTTCTCCAGCAGATTATAAACTCGTTCAAGTCGACATACGTTGTATTGCGTGTAACCCAGATGACACGCTTTCGTTTAGTACTATTCTTGCTCCGAAGGGTCTAGAGAGTACTTCAAACAAGGGGTCATTATTTGTTCGTGTATTTGATGCAAATGGTCAGGCAGTAGAGGGTGCAACAGTGTCTGTGGTAAATGGATCGGTTACCCCTGCAATCAATATTTCAGAATCAACAGATACTACAGGTATTCTACAGCTGGTAGATATACCAACTTCAACTGAGAGGTATCGAATTGTGGTATCGAAAGGTGGATATTCAACTGATCAAACATACTGGCCTGGTGCGACAGGAAATCCAAGTCCGATAAAGCGACATGCAAGTGTTATTAAAGGATCACTCACTCAAACAAGTTTTGCAATTGATGAGACAAGTTCTTTAGATATCTCCACTTTGACGGCATCTTCGTGTGCTCCAATTGGAAATATCTCTATGAATATAAGTGGCTCTAAACTGATCGGTACACCAAATGTCTATAAATATAGTAATACAGCCACAACGAATGGTTCTGGCCTATTGCCACTTTCGAGTCTTGAGTGGGATACCTACGCTATAACACTTGCTTCGGCAGGAAGAAATATCGCTGGATCAATTCCATTGTTGCCAATTGCGGTTAATCCGGGGTCTGAAAACGATGCCACTCTTTTGATTGCTCCGGCTGTTCCAAATGCACTACTGGTCAGTGTAAGAGACTCTGGGTCTAGCTTACCGCTCTCTGGCGCCACTGTTGAGATTACACGTAGTGGAACGACATACACATCTATAACAGGACAGGGATATATAGATCAAACAAACTGGGTTGGAGGATCTGGGCAAGATACTATCGGTGATGAGAGTAGATATTTTTCTTCTGATGGAAATATTGAAACAACAACACCATCCGGACAAATATCACTAAAGAATATACTGGGATCCTATGTTGCAAGTGGAGAACTTACATCTTCAGTATTTGATGTTGGAACCTCAAGTGATTTCTACTCTTTAGCCTGGCTTCCAGCAAACCAGCCAGCACAGGCAGGTGGTGATGCAGTACGTATTCAGCTAGCTGCAAGTGATACAAACACAGCAACTACAACATGGAATTATGTAGGAACTGATGGAACGAGTGGAACGTATTACACAGCATCAGGTCAAACTATCCACGCTTCGATGAATGGTAAGCGGTATATTCGGTACAAGGTCTTTTTACAAACAGCAAGTAATGCGTATACACCAACAGTTTCAGATATATCCATTACGTTTGGTGGTAACTGTGTTGCGCCGGGCCAAGTATACTTTGATGGATTAACCTCAGGAACATATAGTATTTCCGTTTCAAAAACAGGTTACGATACATATTCTGGTTCGCTGTCAGCCACAAGTACTTATTCAACTCACGCAGTTTCTCTTGGACAATAATATGTTTAATCATCGCACACGTACAACGCAGAAGGCATTTACATTAATTGAAGTAATTATTGTTGTTGCTATTGCGGGAATAATAAGTGTTGCTGTTGGTGCGTTTGGTGGAAATGTATTTTCATACAATCGAACTTTGTCCGATAGTCTGGTTGCTTCGTTTGAGGGAGGTGAGGTAGTACAAGACTTTGTTGCAGAAGTTCGTTCTGCTGGACCTTCAATTACGGGTTCTTTTCCAATTGTTGAAGCATCAACAACGGCAATTACATTTTATGCGGATATAAGTGGAGATTCAAACAGGGAACAAATTCGATACTTCAAAGATGGGGCTACTTTAAAAAAGACAGTTACACCCCCTGGTACAAACCCAAATAGATATGTTGGCGCAAGTTCAACTACTGGAATTGTTGTTCAAAATATTCTTTCCACGTCTACACCTTTATTTAAATACTACGATGATAGTTATACGGGAACCTCAACAGCTGTTGCCCTTACACAGCCAGTAGATCCACGCTTGATTAGATTGATCCAGATTACTATCCCAATTGAAAGAGACCCAAATCGTGCTCCGGGGCCTATAATTATAGAAAGTCGGGTAAGTATTAGGAACCTAAAAGATAACTTATGAGATTTACACAAAAGTATATACAGTTTCGATCAAGTCAAACGGGAGTACTTTTGATGTCGATGTTAGTGTTTTCATCAATTGGTGTTCTTATTATTTCTGCACTTATTTCATGGGCGGGAACGAATGTTAAGAGTGCTCGGAGTGCCCGGAATGAAGAGTTGGCTCTACAAATTGCTGAGTCAGGTATTAATTATTACCGATGGCATTTAGCACATGCTCCAACAGATTATCAAGACGGTACAGCAACGAGCGGCCCGTATTCACATGTGTATTATGACAAAGATGGAGAAGTAATTGGAAAATTTCATCTAACCATCGCACCTCCGCCAGTCGGATCTACAATTGTTACGGTAACCTCGGAAGGTGTATTGGTGGCGGCATCGTCAAGTCGAAAGATAAAAGCACAGATGGCAATTCCTTCGCTTGCGAAGTATGCCATCGTAGGAAATTCTGATATCCGTTTTGGAGAGGGAACTGAGGTGTATGGCCCGATACACTCAAACGGAGGTATTCGATTTGATGGGGTGGCATATAATGTTGTAACAAGTGCTGAATCAAACTATTCTGACCCAGACCATACGGGAAACAATGAGTTCGGTGTGCATACACATGTGAACCCGCCACCAGGCTCTGGTGTTACAAGTTCATTTCGCGCAGCAGAAGCTCCCCCAAGTACTATTCCATCACGCCTAGATGTATTTAAAGCTGGTAGGCAGTTTCCTGTAGCTCCAGTAGATTTTACGGGTATTACATCTGACCTGGCTTCAATAAAATCGTTAGCTCAGTCTGCGGGTAGATATATTGCTCCTTCAGGTAAAAGTGGATATCGGCTTGTTTTTAAGACTAACGATACGTTTGATGTGTATAAAGTAAATAGTGTTACAAGTGTTTCTTCGAGTTGTAGAAATGAAAGTAATCCATCTTCAGATCCTACATGGGGATCGTGGACAGTAAATACACAATCTTTTTTTGCAAATTATCCCAATCCAGCGAACGGTGTAATTTTTGTCGAAGATAATGTATGGGCAGCCGGCCAAATTGATACTGCTCGAATTACGGTTGTTGCAGCAAAATTCCCGGTACCTGGAACCCTTCCGGTCATTACGATTAATGAAAATGTTTCGTATACAAATTATGACGGGTCAGATGTATTGGCGCTCATTGCTCAGGGAGATATTAATGTTGGCTTAGGTAGTCTTAACAGTCTAAAAATTGATGGGGCATTAATTTCTCAGAATGGAAGAGTTGGTAGGCCGTACTATGACAGTGCGTGTGGATCAAATTACGTTAGAAACTCAATCTCTCTCTATGGAATGCTCGGATCAAGCGACCGATATGGTTTTGCGTATACCGATGGTACTGGATACCAAACAAGAACAATTAGCTATGACTCAAATATGTTGTATGCCCCACCACCATCATTCCCGCTTACGTCAGACCAATATGAGATCATTTCTTGGGAAGAAATTGATTAGTGGAGAATGATATACTCCCCACATGGCACTCCGAACAAAACCACGAAAATTTCAAGCTCCAATGTTGATTGGAAATTGGAAGATGAATCCCGACACGCTCGATGAGGCTAAGCTCTTATTTAGAGCTGTAGCAAAGGCAGCTGCTTCACCAAAATATGGGACTATTGGTGTTGCGGTCCCAACACTGTACCTACGTGAATTTTTAAACTCTCCACAGGCAAAAAAATCGAAGCTTGTAGTTTTGGCGCAAGATGCGTTTCAAGAGAAAAGCGGAGCGTATACTGGCCGTGTTTCTGCGCGCATGTTACGTGAGGCGGGAATTACCGCTACGCTCATCGGTCACTCTGAAATGAGGCAGGCAGGGGACACGGATGAGATTGCAAATATAAAGCTGCATGCCGCGATTAACGAAGGTTTGACGGTTGTTGTCTGTATTGGAGAAAAAGTCCGAGATGATGAAGGGACTCATTTGCATTTTATACGTCAGCAATTGCTCACCACATTTAGAAATTTTCCAAAAGGCTTTGAGTCACAGTTGGTAATTGCGTATGAGCCAGTGTGGGCAATCGGGACTGGTGTTTCAATGGACCCGACTGATTTACACGAAACAGTGTTATATATTCGAAAACAATTAGCATTTGAAAATGGCTACCAGCACCTTTCACAGATACCAATTCTTTATGGCGGATCAGTGAATCCCGAGAATGCACGAAGTTTTATTGAAAACGGTGAAGTACAAGGGTTGCTTGTGGGAAAACAAAGTCTGACTGTACAGAGTTTTATGCAGATTTACGATGTACTATTGCCAATTCGTTCTAAAAGGAAATAAACGTAGTGATGAAAAAATATAAGAAAATTTCAGAGGCGACTATCGAGCCTGGAACAAAGGTATTAGTACGGTGTGACTTTAATGTACCAATCGCAAATGGGGAAGTTACAGATGATTTTAGAATCCAACAGAGCCTAGAAACAATTCGTTTTTTGGTTGAACGTGGTGCAGTTGTTCTTCTAATTTCTCACATTGAAAGTGGAGAAGGAACATTACGTCCTGTGCTTCCTGTGTTACAAAAACTACTCCCACATAATACTGTTGCTTTTTGTACAGACGTTCTTGAGACGTGTGCCGAAACAATTAAGCATGTTACTCCAGGCTCAATTATTCTTTCTGAAAACATTCGTCTGTATGACGGTGAAAAGAAAAATGACATCGAGTTTGCAAAATCTCTCCGGGCCCTTGCGGATGTGTATGTAAACGAAGCGTTCTCTGTCTCACACCGCACTCACGCGACAGTCTCAGCGCTGCCTAAATTGTTTGGTGCTAAATCGTACGCCGGCTTCCAGTTTGATACAGAAATCTCAATGTTATCAATTGCCTTCAATGCACCAAAACCTTTTATCTTTATACTTGGGGGAGCGAAATTTGATACAAAACTTCCTCTCATAAAACGGTTTATGCACGAAACAGACCTAATTTTTGTTGGTGGTGCACTGGCACATAATTTTTATATAGAGAGAGGTGACTCAATCGGAACATCGCTTGTTTCAGAAGGGCAATTCCAGACTGTCGAGATAGCACGGTCAGGAAAAGTAACTGTTCCAGAAGAGGTGGTAATTGAAACAGATAAGGAAGGACACCAGGTGCGAATTGGAACCCCACACGAGCTGAAGTCCACCGAGAGAATTGTTGATGCAGCGCCGTCTGCAATCGAAGCACTTATACCGCAGTTACAGTCAGCTGTATGCGTTGTATGGAATGGTCCTCTGGGTAGTTATGAAGAAGGATACGACGCAGGAACGCTACTCATGGCACGTCTCATTGCTGAACATACTCCCCAAAGTGCAAAGAAGATCGTAGGTGGAGGAGATACACTTGCTGCGATCCAGTCTGCTGGAGTATTTAAAGAATACACATTCGTTTCAACGGGTGGCGGAGCAATGTTAGATTTCCTAAGTGCGGGAACTATTCCTGGTCTTGAGGCATTGTCCTAATGTTCTCCGCTAGTTCTTCCATTTCTTTTTCTTTGTAGGAATACCCCTTACCAACCACTCCTTTGTATCTTGGAATGATGTGGATGTGCGTATGGAAGATAATTTGCCCAGCCTCTTGTCCAACATTTGTTGCAATGTTCATGTGAGATGTGCCTAACACCGATTCGAGTTTTTGGGCCACAATATGTACTGTTTGAATAAGAGAACTAGCTGTTTCTTTGTCTGTATGTAAAAAGTCTTGGGAATGCTTTTTGGGAATAACAAGACTGTGACCTTTACTGTTCGGACGGATGTCTAGGAAAGCAATCGTGTGATCATCCTCATAGATTTTTGCTGTAGGAATGGTGCCAGTTACTATCTTACAAAAGAGACAATTTGCTTGGTTGGTAGTCATATATTGATTATAGTCGATGTGTTAGACTTTTCAGGTGAAAAACGACCTTTTAAACCTCCTTCTTACTAAACGTAATATTATTTCAGAAGACGATAAGGAGCAATTTCTTTATCCTGATTTTGATAAACATACCCATGACCCTTTTTTAATGCCAGGCATGCAAAAGGCTGTTGATCGTATTGGACAGGCCATTAAGGGTGATGAACACATTGTTGTTTATAGTGATTATGATGCTGATGGTATTCCGGGAGGAGTAGTACTCCATGACTTCTTCAAAAAAATTGGATACACAAACTTTTCAAATTACATTCCTCATAGGCATGATGAGGGGTTTGGATTAAACAGTGATGCAATTAAGCAATTTGCAGAAAAAGGAGCAAGGTTAATCATAACCATCGACTGTGGAATTACTGATGTAGATGAAGTACGTGAGGCAAATGAAAACGGTATGGATGTCATTGTTACAGACCACCACTTACCTCACGATGTATTACCTGATGCGCACGCGATCGTAAATCCAAAATTAAAAGGTAGTCAGTATCCTTTTAAAGAGTTGTGTGGTGCGGGAGTGATCTATAAGGTAGTCGACGGCATCATCAAGTCTCGGAGTATTGAGAGTGTAAATAATTCACTAAAACCGGGTCATGAGAAGTGGTTACTTGATATGGTTGGTATTGCCACACTCTCTGACATGGTCCCATTAACCGGTGAGAATCGAGTATTTGCGACATATGGTTTAAAGGTGTTACGAAAAACTGGTCGCCCGGGATTATTAAAGTTGTTTTCGAAGTTGCGAATGCAACAGTCTACGCTTACAGAAGACGATATTGCGTTTATGATTACGCCAAAAATAAATGCCGCGTCAAGAATGGCGCACCCAATGGATGCATTCAATATGCTTGCGTCTGATGATCCAACTGTTGCCGGAGTGGCAGCTGAGTACTTATTGAAAATTAATGACCAGAGGAAAATAATTGGTGCGCAACTTACACGAGAAATTACAAAAAGAGAAGAGGAATTTATTAATGACCCAATTGTGGTTATTGGAAATCCGGATTGGAAACCAGGTGTATTAGGACTCATGGCAAACGCACTTTCAGAAAAAGTTGGAAAGTCTGTATTTTTGTGGGGGAAGGAAGATTCACCACATTATAAAGGCTCTGTTAGGGCTACGCGAAATGAAAATATTGTTGAGATCATGAACATTGCACATGAAGAAGACCCGTTTCTTTTTGATGCATTTGGTGGCCATGCCGCCTCAGGTGGATTTTCAGTGACTCATGAAAAAATTCACGGTTTGAAAGACGCATTAATTAAAGCGTATACAAAATACCAAAGCCAGAAAGTTAAAGATGCCACCATGTCAGGAGTGGTTGAGGTTTGTGACTGTGAGCTTGAATTACACGATGTCTCTAATGACCTTGTCAGGATGTTGTCTCAATTGAGTCCATACGGGATGGATAATCCTAAGCCAGTATTTAGAATTTCTTCAGCAAAGGTTGTGGGTGTTAAAAAATTTGGTAAAGCAAAAGAACACATTGAACTGCGCATACAGAATAATGAAGTAGTATTAAAGTGTATTGAGTTTTACCCAAAAGATGTCGTGTTTGATTCTCTGGGGGTGGGGGATACTGTTGAAATGCTTGGTTTTATTGAAGAATCCTTCTTTGGTGGACGTGAAATTCGAATGCGTATGCAGCGAGTACGAAAAATAGTATAATTAAGAAAAAATATATGAGAACAGGAATAATTGTATTGTCAGTTGGTGTTATCTTTCTACTTAAGAACCTTGGGTTACTCGACGCTGTATCGTTTTCACTTGTCTGGCCGACACTATTAATTGTTGCTGGATTTGCACTCATTGCACTTCCGACGTACCGATGTGGAGTGTGTAATAAGAAAAACTGGAAAGGAAATGCCGTGTGCAGAAATTGTGTAAAGGATGTTCGGTCATCTGGAGAAGAAGGAACTAAAATTGCATAAATACAAGTATGGATACAACAAACAATACATTAAAAAGCTTTTCGTACTTAGGTGGTCTAGTTGCTCTGGGCATGGTTCTGAGCGCCCTTATTTTTTCTGTCTCGTTTTATGTAAGTCGAGATAATAACTCGTCTCTTTCGGTAACTGGATCAGCAAAAAAAGAAGTTGAAGCTGACAGAGTTAGGTGGTCGCTTTCGTTGACTAGAACTGTTGATGAGTCACAAATTAATGCAGGATATCAATCGTTAGCAAAAGATCTCGTGGCAGTTAAGCAGCTATTTTCACAAAGCGGGGTAGCAGAAGATGAATACACAAGTTCACCGGTGTACATGGACCAAGTGTATAAGCAGAACGATTATGCAAATAGAGAATATATACTCCGCCAGATTATTGAAGTGAATTCTCCAAAGGTCGCAGAGATTTCTGCGCTCGCAAAAAATGTCCAAGTGTTGGCTTCTCAAGGGGTACTTTTTCAATCAATGCCGCTTGAATACACATATTCTAAGCTTGCCGAGGCTCGAATAGAATTACTTGCTGACGCAATGCGGGATGCTAAAGAGAGGGCAAACCAGATCGCACAAAGTGGAGGTTCACAAGTAGGTGACCTCCAATCTGCGGCTAGCGGAGTCGTACAAGTACTTTCTCCAGGATCAATTAGTGTGGACGATTATGGGGCATATGACACTCAAAGTTTGAAGAAGGAAATTATGGTGACAGTGCGCGCTTCCTTCATGCTTGAATAATTAACGTATTGGATACTATACCTATGAACATGCGCACGGCTACAGCCAAGCGGTTATGGATCATCGTGGCCTCGGCGTCACTGTTTGTTGTTGCGTGTTTGATTTTAAATCAAATTTCAGCGTATTTTACTGCACGGGAAACAGATTCTGAAAATCGATTTCATTCGTCATCGACGGATTCGTTGGGTTTAAATAAATCAGAATATGAAATTACTGATTCTTCAGAACGAGCATTACCTCGTGAAGTTCTGGTATCTTCACCGCTTGTAGTGTGGAATGAGGAGAGTGTTAATGAGTTGCAAGCAGAAATCGTAGTCGAAGAAACTAACCGCGTGCGAACTGATGAAGGTGTTGCGGCACTTTCCCAAAATGCCACACTTGCACGTTCAGCTGCTCGAAAGGTGGAAGATATGTTTCAGAAACAGTATTTTGAACACGTCTCACCAGAGGGTAGTGGTGCAGATTCTTTTGTAAAGGAAGTTGGATATGAATACGTTTCAATTGGTGAAAATTTAGCACTCGGACAGTTTAAGAACGAAGCGGATTTAGTCCGGGCGTGGATGGAGAGTCCAGGACACCGTGAGAATATTTTACGCGCTCAGTTTCAGGAAATTGGTGTCGCTGTTGGATATGGTCTGTATGAGGGAAAACAGGTACTAATTGCCGTGCAGCACTTTGGAAGACCGCTTACAAGTTGTCCTGAAATTCATGTTGCTGCAAAGGAAAAGATAGATACTCTTCAACCGCTTCTAGAAAAGAAATCTATGCACATTGATGAACTAGAAGAAAAGATCAAGCAGATTGAAGCTGAGGGGCGAACTGATAGTAATGAATATTCAGAAACGTTTAAAGCGTATGACGAGGCAGTTGCTTCGTACAACGCAACAGTGCAGACGCTTAGGTATAACACGTCTGCATATAATGATTCCGTGCGGCAATTTAATGAGTGTATAAAGTCATCAAGGTAGCTATACAGTCATGACAATTACTCAAGCAATACTTCTTGGAATCGTTGAGGGACTCACAGAGTTTTTGCCCGTATCCTCTACGGGTCACTTGATTGTTTTTTCAAGTTTAATGGACCTAGAGCCAACTGAGTTTTTAAAAACATTCCAAATTTTTATTCAGGTGGGAGCAATATTGGCAGTGCTACCTCTGTTCATTCGAAGAGTAAAGCGTAGTCCGAAGCGGGCTTTTAATATCCTCGCAGCATTTATTCCTACTGCACTTGCGGGGGTGTTGCTGTATCCGATGGTGAAAAGTTTTTTGGAGTACCCGTCACTTGTTGCATGGGCGCTGCTTGTTGGAGGAGTTATTATGCTTGCAATTGAGTTACGACTTAAAAAGCAGGTTGAAACAGAGGAGGACTTTAGGCTTCGAAGATCGATCTCACTTAAAGATTCAATTCTTCTGGGAACATATCAGGCGTTTGCGTTAATTCCAGGCGTATCACGATCTGGCTCAACAATTATTGGTGGACTGATGCATAGAATAGACAGGGCAGCGATTGTTGAGTTCTCATTTGTACTGTCAGTGCCAACTATCATAGCTGCAAGTGCATACGACCTCCTTAAAATGCAGATTTCATTAAATGGAATGGAAATGCTTCTTTTGGCAGTGGGTTTCTTGTCGTCATGGCTCTCTGCCTTCTTCTGTGTCCGTATGTTTATACGCTTTGTGTCCTCACACACATTCATCCCATTTGCTGTGTACAGGATAATTGCCGGTATCGTACTCCTTGTCTTCTTCTTTTAGGTGGGTGGCAATACGTGGTAGTATGTTTTTATGAAAATGAACAGTACAGCGTGGACAATTATTGTCGCAATTATCGTTATTGGTGGAGCAATTGGAGGGATATTCCTATTCGATGCAAAGAATACACAAGGGGAAGAGTTAATACCCTTTGCTGCATGTTTGAAAGATAAGGGTGCAACATTTTATGGTACGTTCTGGTGCCCACATTGCCGAGAGCAAAAGGCAATCTTTGGTAAGGCAGCACCTTCTCTTCCGTATGTAGAATGTTCTACACCAGACGGCACAGCTCAAAATGAAGCATGTAACCTCAAAGAAATTAAAAAATACCCTACGTGGGAATTTGCAGATGGTGAACGGGTAGAGGGAGTATTAACTGTTGAGCAGCTCGCAGAAAAAACAGCGTGTGAGATTCCTGCTCCGGCAACACCAGTAACAGAGTAATATTTATGACACCACTTGTATCATCAATTACTACAGGTATCTCAGTTGGAGTACTTATTGCAAACATACTAACTCTCGTAGCGCTTATTGGAGGGGGGGTGGCATTATTTAATGCTCGCTTTAGGGTCGCATTTTTCGGTAACTCAGTCGTTAGTTTTATTGCAAAGTATTCGGTGTTCACGATGTTTATTGTTTCAATCGTGACATTTTTTGGAAGTAATTTCTATTCGACCATAGCTGGATACGTACCATGTATTTTATGTGTGTGGCAGCGGTTCTTTATGTTCCCACAGTTCTTTATGCTCACACTAGCCTCTATCCGTCGTGACAGTGGGGTTATAAAGTACATTGTTCTCCTTTCGGTAATTGGTGGAGTGATTGCGGTGTGGCACTACTATGGTCAAGTACTTGTTCCGTCAGCGTTGCCGTGTGACGCAATTACAACAGCTGCTGCATGTGCATATATCCCATTCCTCGTGTTTGGTTTCATCACAATTCCATATATGTCACTTTCAGCGTTTATGGCACAGATTGCAATTGGTGTTCTCTATTACGCATATAGAAAGCATATAGTTACTGCAACAGCATAAGTCATTCGAGATATAATTCATGGATATAGAATCTCTTATTCAAGCCGCCGGACATGTCGGTATTATTGCTGCAATATTCGCTGAGTCAGGAATATTAATCGGATTATTGTTACCAGGTGACTCGCTTCTTATTACTGCAGGATTTCTTGCGGCGGGAGGATTATTGGATATTAGAGTGTTGATTATTGGTTGCACACTCGCGGCAATTCTCGGTGATGCGGTTGGGTATGCGACCGGAAAGTATTTTGGTCCAATGGTGTTTGTAAAAGAAGACTCATTTTTCTTCAGAAAAGCGTATATCGAAAAGACAGCGATGTTCTTCAAACGGTACGGACGCTTTACCATAATTGCTGCACGCTTCACTCCAATAGTTCGAACACTTGCACCAATTATGGCTGGTGTTGGAGGTATGCCGTATAGAAAGTTTGCCCTCTACAATATAATTGGTGGACTACTATGGGCGGCTGGGCTACTCTCTGCCTCATTTGCTGCAGGGCTTTACATTCCTGGCCTCCGTGACTATATTGAGTATATCGTCGTGGCTATTATAGTCCTCTCGATCCTCCCGATTGTTCGGGAGGTACTACATAAAAAACAACATGCACCTACCCAAGGAGAAATTAAATAACATACGTACTTCTGTAGTTGGTGATGTCCAACAGTATGGTGGAGTGGTAAAGGGATTCGTCCATGAATTCAAGGAATTCGCTATGCGGGGGAATGTTATGGACCTCGCTATTGGTATTATCATCGGCGGCGCTTTTAACAAGATCGTCTCGTCATTGGTTGCTGATATTGTTACGCCGCTTCTCGGAATTTTAATCGGTGGAATCAAGTTTGATGGATTGAAGTTTACATTGCGAGAAGCAACTGAAGCATCTGTTGCAATTACTGTTAACTATGGCGTGTTTTTGCAGACAACAATTGATTTCATTATTGTTGCGTTTGCAGTATTTCTCTTGGTCAAGGCAATTAACCGATTCAGGAGGAAACAAGAAAAGAAGCAGGCTCAAGAAGATAAGGTAACACCACCACCTCCATCAAAGGAAGAGGTGCTCTTAGGAGAGATCAGGGATATTTTGAAGTCTAATGTTCGAAACTAAATTTACATGTCAGTACACAAAAAAAGAGTAGATCTCACCGCAGGTAGTTATCAAGGTTATGAACTTCTAGACTCCGGAGAGGGGATGAAGCTTGAGCGATACGGTGAATATATGCTTGCTCGACCTGACCCACAAGCGGTTTGGTATAAACGTCTTCCAGAAGAGGTGTGGGTTCGTGCAGATGGATTTTTTGGTACTGGATGGAAGCTTAAAGAAGGTATGCGGGATTCATGGTCAGCACAAATCGGTGGGTTAAATATTACCGTTAGGCCTTCAGCGTTTAAGCACACCGGTGTATTTCCTGAACATGCCGAAACATGGAAATTTGTTCGTTCGGCACTTGCGGGTAAGACTGACGGAGAAAAGAAACCAGAGGTCTTAAACCTATTTGGATACACAGGTGCAGCAACGGTTGCTGCGGCCTCTGTTGGTGCCTCAGTGTGCCATGTAGATGCCTCAAAGCCTGCTATTGAACACGCGAAGGAAAATGCCGCACTTGCGGGTCTTTCAAAGGCACCGATTAGGTGGCTTGTTGACGATGCGATGGCTTTTGTTGGAAAGGAGATTCGACGCGAAAACAAGTACGAAGGAATCATCATGGATCCACCATCATTCGGACGTGGTCCAAAAGGGGAGGTGTGGAAGATTGAAGACCATTTATTGCCCCTTATCGAGTCGTGTATGAAGCTCCTTTCGGACACCCCACTCTTCTTCATTGTGAACGGGTACGCAGCAGGGTATGCACCCGAGGCATATGCCCAGGCAGTTGAGTCAGTCCTAGAAAAATCGTTTCCGAACTTACTTTCTAAAGTTAGTGCATTGGAATACGGTTCTATGAATATTATGGAAAGCCCTAAGGATGGCCGTATTTTACCAGCAGGGATATACACACGGCTTAGTTTTAAATAATAATTGTGTATACTTGTCTAATCGTAAGAGAAGGCACTATCTTGCGTCATAACACATGAGCGTACCGTCACAATACAGTCAGCTAGAACGGGCATATGAGGAACACGCAGATGCGCTCCTCAGATTCTGCCTTCTTAAGGTTAGAAACCGTGAAAAGGCTGTAGATATTGTTCAGGACGCTTTCGTTAAGACTCTCCAGTATATGCAAGCCGGCAATGAGGTCTTAAGTGTGAAATCGTTCCTGTACAAGACGGCGCATAATCTGGTCATTGATGATTATAGGCGTAAGCACTCTGATTCATTGGACGACATGTCAGACCAAGGGTTTGATATCGCGTCAGATGGTCACGAGGGATTACCACTCCTATCAGTAGACTCTGAAAAAGCACTACGGGCAGTGCATGATCTAGATGAGAAATATAAGGACATTGTACTTATGAGGTTCATAGATGACTTGAGTCCAAAAGAAATCTCTGAACTCACAGGTCTTTCAGAAAACGTGGTCTCGGTTAGAATTCATAGAGCGCTTGAAAAGCTTCGAATCGCGCTCAACATTCAAAATGAAAAATGACATTATCCACATCCTTCAGTCTTTAAAGGCTGACATAGACTCCCACATTGTGTTAGGGAAGTCTGAGCGCGTCAAAATTTTTGACGCTATTCGAGTTGCTGCAACTAACCAAAACAGCAACAAATTTGCATACCCTTCTCCAATTTTAACCAAGCGACCAATCAGGTCACATATCTTTTTCATGAACTATGCAAGCATCAGCCTTGCGGCCTTTTTGGTCATGGCAGGTAGTTTGTCATTCGCTGCAGAAAAATCTCTTCCGGGAGATGCACTCTATGTTGTGAAGACTAATTTTAATGAAAACGTACAAGGTCTTTTGACATTCTCATCCCAGTCTCGAGCAAAGCTTGAGGCTAAGTTTGCAGAAAACCGACTCGTTGAAGCGCAGAAGTTGGCCGTAAACAATAACCTCACAGAAGAACAAGAGGTTTCTATTAACGAAAGCTTTAAAAAGCACAGTGAAGAATTCAGTAAGAGTCTTGAAAAAATAAACAGCAAAGAAGATCCTGCAACCGCAGCATCACTTTCAGCTGAATTTCAGTCAACACTTCTTGCGCACAAGAATGTGATCAGTACAATTGGAGACTCTGAGAGCAAGCAGCTTCTACACACTGCACTCCAAGCAGAAATTGCATCAGTTGATGCGCTTCGAAAAGACGCAGAAGGAAAGCTTGCGTCACTTTCATCTAAAGAAATTAAAGCAGCCGCCTCAGCACGAGCTATTGAAGCAGAAGAAGCTATTTTAAGCCTTGAAAAGCTTATCGAGCCACAAGAATCAACAACTACTGTTTCTGTCTCAATGACGATGGTAAGTAGCACAAGCAGCACAGCAGCTAGTGCAACTATTCCTGCGGTGGACACTGGTATCGAAGAATCTGTACTTGATGCACACTTCATGCTCGAAGAAGGGTATCGTCTACTTGATGAAGGAAAATTCATCGAAGCGTACACCTCTTTCCAGGAATCTATTCTAATTATCCAAGAAGCTGAACAGACACTTACAAACGTTGAAGAGCTGCAGCTTTCTGATGAGGATAAGGAATCGGCATTACGCCAGCAGGGAACAAGTAACGCCTCAACATCACTCGGTGCAATTCTCGACCAGGCACGACTCAACATAAAGCTGAACGCAGCATCTAGTTCTGCTACAACAACTGACGTATCTCCTCGTAGGTAGTATATTTCTATATATGGGCCCAATTGAGTTTATGGATTTTGCAGTCTCTAATGCTGTGCATCAAATGCACAGTCCAATTGCTAGTGTGGTTTTTAAGAGCGCATCATATGCATTTGAACCTGCAGCTATAGGTGTTGTATTTGTTGGTATTTTCATAGTTGCACATTGGTACCACAAAGACAGACAACTTGCCCTCTTTGCGGCAATTGTTCTTGCGGCCTGTGGTTTGGCTGGTTTTTTGAAACAAGTATTTTTGAGAACCAGGCCTGAAACAGCAAATCTGGATGCTTTTCACAGTGCCTTTATACCAGCGTTTCCCAGTGCGCACGCTCTGGTTTCATTCGTGATGATCTCTGTTGCTGCGCTTTGGTTACTTCACCTAATCGACGCTACACATCAAACTTCGATTAAATTTAAACGTATTGTAATTATTGTAGTTGCAACGCTACTCATTGTTCTTGTTGGTGTCTCTCGTGTGTATCTTGGTGAGCATTGGCCAAGTGATGTACTTGGAGGTTGGATTTTCGGAATACTGCTTGTTTTATGCACCGCACCAGCAATGCGAAAGTATTCAATCTAATCTGTAAAGTGTTGTAAGAAAGTACTTTCTGTACGTCATATCTATATACAGCACCGGAATCGCCGCGTACGTATTAAAAGGATATAATCATATACATGGATACAACAAATAATAATAGTTTTTTCGCCTCAGGTGCCTTTAAAACAGGCTTTTTGGCACTCTGTATTGCTGTTGGTCTAGCAATACTTATTTCAGCAGTTAGAGGTGATGACAGTCGTGGAATGGGAATCGACCAAGTCCCACACATTACCGTCTCGGGTTTTGGAGAGATAGAAGCAGTTCCTGATGTTGCAGTATTTACATTTGATATCCGAAAGGAAGCAAAGGTACAAGCTGATTCACAGAAAATGGTTACAGATGTTTTGAACCCCCTAATCCAGAAAATCAAAGACGCTGGAATAGAAGAGAAAGACATTAAGACACTTGGATACAATACATATCCTGTGTATGACCAACAGGTATACCGAGCATGTACATCAGCATATTGCCCACCATCAAATCCAGTTATCCGCGGATATGAAACTTCAGTTACTGTTGAAGTGAAGGTTCGTGAAAACGACAACACTAAGGCAGGAGAGATTGTTTCACTTGTTACAACAGGAGGAGCAACAACTGTAGGTGGAATTCAGTTCACCATTGATGATGAGCAAGCAGTTCTTGACCAGGCTCGTGAAGCAGCTATTGCTGACGCACGAGAGAAGGCAGAAGCTCTTGCTGATGACCTAGGTGTTCGACTTGGACGCATTGTTAACTTCACAGAAGATAGTTCACCGTCATATTTCTATGGACGAGGTGGAGCGATGATGGATGTTGCAAATCAGACAAAGGAAGCAACACCAGAACTCCCACAAGGACAGAACAAGTTTGAGTCCCGAGTTACTGTATGGTACGAGATTCGTTAATAACAGTATAAATTGACAAATCGCCCTGGAAGCATTATTATAAAAGTAATGCCCTCCGGGGCGGTTTTTAATAATATATGAGCATATTTGACTATATCCGAGATACGCGAGGCGAAATGAGGCATGTTGTTTGGCCTAACAAAAGGCAAGCACTTGCGTACACTATTGCAATCATAGCGTTCACAGTTGTTGTGGCTATTATTCTTGGTGCATTCGACTACCTATTTGCGGAGCTTGTGAAGAGAATCGTAGAATAATAATTAATTAGCATGTCTAAGCAGCAATTATCCGAAGGAAGAAAGTGGTACGTTATCCATACGTACGCAGGATATGAAAACGCCGTTGCACGAAATCTTCGTCAGCGCGTTGAGTCGTTGAACATGCAGGACAAGATCTTTAATATCTTGGTTCCAACTGAAAAGCAGATCAAGGTAAAAAGCGGAAAACGAATCGAGGAAGAAGAAAAGATTTACCCTGGGTATATCTTGGTAGAAATGATCGTAACTGATGATTCATGGTACGTTGTTCGAAATACACCACGAGTAACAGGGTTTGTAGGTTCAGGTGTGTACCCAGTTTCTATTGATAAGAGTGAAATCGATGCACTCTTCTCACGAATGAATGCCGATACTCCTAAGCACGACATTGACCTCGATACTGACGACCATGTCCTTATCGCCGACGGTCCATTTAAAGATCTAGAAGGAAAGGTTAGTGCAATTGATCAAGAAAGAGGTAAAGTTAAGGTACTTGTAAGCATGTTCGGCCGTGAGACACCTGTAGAACTTGATTTCTTGCAAGTTAAGAAAATATAAGTAATATCACATATATGTACTACGGATATCACACATCACTACCAATGGATTTACTAGGACTACTATTCCTACTTCTATGCATTGGTATTTGGGTTGGCGTTATCATCTTCTGGGTATGGATGCTTGTTGATGCAATTAAGCGACCTTCTGAAGGTTTTGCACGTCTTCCGTGGATACTACTAATCATCCTTTCTGTCCCACTTGGTGCAATCATCTACTATTTTGCAGTGAAGGCACCGGCGGACAAAAAGACTGTTGCATCTGCGAATGCTTCTACGCAGACTGTGACAAAGACAGAAACGACACAAGTAACTGAACAAAAATAATATATATGGCAAAGAAAATTACAAAGAAGCTTAAGCTGCAGATTCCAGGAGGGAAGGCAACACCTGCACCCCCAATTGGACCTGCGCTTGGACAGGCTGGTGTAAACATCGGTGAATTCGTAAAGCAATTCAATGATGGAACACGAGAAATGGCAGGAGACATCGTCCCTGTAGAAATTACAGTGTACGAAGACCGAACATTCTCAATGAAGTTCAAGACTCCACCAGCATCATCTCTTATTCTTAAGGCAATCGGCGTTGAGAAGGGTTCTGGAAAGAACAAGGTATCTCGCGCAGGAACTATCACAAAGGCACAAGTACGTGCAATTGCTGAAAAGAAAATGCCAGACCTAAACGCACAAGACGTAGAGGCTGCAATGAAAATCATTGAAGGTAGTGCCCGCTCAATGGGAGTAGAGGTTAAATAAGATATTTCAAACTCACAAAAAAGACCCTCACGTAGGGTCTTTTTTGTTACCAAAGGGTCTATTGACTTTTAAGCTATATTTGGTATAATATAGTACAGAAAAGGAGATTGATCGTATGTGTGCACAAGAACGTGTTGATCATGCGATTCGTGCAATGGATGATGGATTCGTGAAATTTTTGGACGAAAGTCCAGAATGGAAAAATGCCTGCGAACAGGCAAAGCTCGCATGTGAAAATGCTCCTGATCCTGTGTCAAAATCCAAGGCGGAGAAAAAACTTCGACGGATACTAGCAAGCGCACATCGTGCGTATCAGTCTTGGTTGACTCAGGCATAAGTAGCATAAAAAACAAATTAGAAAACTCTCTACGAGCTTTGGCAAGTGGAGAGTTTTTTCTTTTTCATTTTGGTATACTCGAACTACAATGTCAGTAAAGCAGGGAGCACTACCGATACAGATAATCAGAGAATTGGTCAAAGCAGGCGCAGTCAAAGGTGCTGTTGAACAAAACATTAAACCCTCCTCTTTAGACGTCTCACTCACTGATGAGATTTACGAAGTTAGTGGAATATTCCTCCCCAACAAACGCGAGACAGTTGAGAAAGTATTAGAAAAAGTTTCAAAGAAACGACACTCAATTAATGAGCCACTAAAAGTTGGATCGCATTATGTTGCAAAGTTACAGGAAAAATTAAACTTACCTGAATTGGTGTATGCATTCTGTAACCCAAAATCAACGAGTGGAAGAGTTGATGTGCATGTGCGCTTGATGGCAGATGGTGTGTGTCGCTATGACTCAATCCCACATGGATATAAAGGATCACTCTGGGTGGCAATCACTCCTAAAACCTTTCCGATTAAAGTTGCACCAGGACTTTCATTAAACCAACTACGTTTCTTTACTCACGACACTCGTCTTTCAAACTTAGAAGTTGAAATTGCACTCATGGGGGATAAGTTACTGTGGAGTCCAAAGGGAAAGCCGTACGACAGATCAGACCTGAAGATCTGGGATAACGATGGATCGCTAATCCTCACACTCGACCTTGATAGTGACCCAATCGGATACGAAGGCCGTCCAGGAGAAGGGGTACTCGACATTACACGTATTGGAGAATATGCATCGAGTAAGTTTTTTAAACCAATCAAGAAGCAGGGAGATTCACTTGTCCTAAAACAGGGATCGTTCTATATCCTTTCAACCCACGAGTTTGTACGCGTCCCTCCAAACCTTGCTTGTGAGATGGTGCCTATGGATGAACGCAGTGGTGAGTTTCGATCGCACTACGCTGGTTTTATCGATCCAGGATGGGGTTGGGGAGTAAAAGGAGAGGGCAAGGGACGACCGCTCACACTCGAGGTGCGGCCGTTTGAAGATTTGGTGATTCGTAAAGGACAGCCAATCGGAAAGATCCGTTTTGAACGGTTGACTGATGAGGCCGAAGAAATTTACGACACCATCCAGTCCAATTACTTGCAACAGAGTGGTCCAAAATTGGCTAAATATTTTAAATAACCAGTTACAAATTTAATATTCCATCATGGCACCCCGCATCCACATCTACGACGAATTCGGACCTGAAGATACTGCCATGATGCAAGCCCTTTATTCACGAAGTGCAAAGAGTGTAACTGAGCACGTGGAAAAAGTTCGTGAGACAGGCTCAGGATCTTTCATGGAAAAATTCTATGTCGGGTATGGTCACGCAAGTATTGCTGACTGTGGATCCACTACTATTTTTATTGAAGGTGTTTCGATGCTTGTTGCAAAAGCAGTTCAAGATTGGCCACTATACTCAGGACAAGAAACAAGCTCGAGGTATATCAATATGGCTGCTCAGCCAATCAAGGATCCAGTACAAACTCCAGAATCAAAAGCTATCCTTGAGCGTTGGATGAACTTTTATATTTCTTCGCAGGAAGCAGTAAAGGATCACGTGCGAGATACGTTTCCTAAAAAACCAGATGAAAACGAAGTGGTGTATGAAAAGGCAGTTGTCGCGCGATCGTTTGATATCTTGCGAGGATTTCTACCAGCTGGTGTGACTACGCAGCTTTCATGGCACACAAATTTGCGCCAAGCACACGATAAACTGTCCTCGCTTGTATATCACCCACTTAAAGAGGTGCGTGATGTTGCAGAAGAAATATTGAAGCAGTTGAGGGCTAAATATGGTCATAGCTTTGCGCATAAGGTATATGAAGAGCAGGAAGAATACCGAAAAACAGTTGCAGAAACTCTCACGTACTACACTGGAAAACGAGTTCCAAGTGGTTTTGCTGCAATGACGACAATTAGAAACGCTGACCTTAAGCCATTTAAAAAAATATTAAAAAATCGTCCTGCGAAAGCTGTACTCCCTCACATACTAACTGAACTTGGCGAACTTTCTTTTGAGTGTCTAATCGACTTTGGATCGTTCAGAGATCTCCAACGTCACAGAAATGGTGTCTGTCGCATGCCACGACTTGGTACAAGTTTCGGATTTGAAAAATGGTATCTAGAGGCGCTTCCTGTGGATGTACGTGAGGAAGCTGAAGCTCTAATTAAATTACAGCGACAGTCAATAAACGCACTTCCTGCAAATGCTGATGAAAAACAATATTATTGCGCGATGGGATTTCTAGTTTCAGCAAAGATGACATACGGTCTTCCTGCTGCGACATACGTCATGGAACTACGCTCTGGAAAAACGGTGCATGCAACACTTCGGGCGGTTGCACATAAAATGTATCGATTTATGAGTAGAAGATTTCCAGAGGTGACACTACATCCTGATTTAAGTTTAGATGATTGGGATGTGCGTAGGGGGCTTCACGACATTAAGGAAAGGTAGTAGCGTTAAGGGGTAAGCACCTTGTCGTCTCAAACCATGGAGGAGTCATGTCAAGGTATGTACTCTGGCCTAGGAAGATCGTTTCTGCTTGTGCGCGCTTTGTCAGAGGTTTGCCGCCGGTACTTGTGCAGCAACTGAATGTACCCGATGACATCATCAGGTACACTGACGGATTGGCGCTCGTAACTGAAGGAGGTGACTGTGCTGATGCGTACTGTGAATTGTCGCCGGAACAGTTACTGAAGTTTTCTCAGATGTTTGAAGTTCTTGTTGAGCACCACGAGAATCGAGTGGTGTGTACGGTCACTGATCGTATTACACGCGATTCTCGTTCGT
Organism: Candidatus Paceibacterota bacterium; assembly: GCA_035438625.1. NCBI lineage: Bacteria > Bacillati > Minisyncoccota > Minisyncoccota bacterium. The sequence continues at coordinate 40,543 of DAORIS010000004.1, read as the reverse complement.
TCTTGTACGATGAACAAGCAGCAGTTCCTGAGGTGTCGGTTGGGTCAAGTGCGCATCCACATGCTGCTGCATGTCTTATGGTTCCGCACGAAAAGACAAACGGGTACGATTGGTTGAACGATATGTTCACAGATGCACGTGTTTTGTTCGCACGTCTTCTGCCGACGTTTGGACACTCAATACCTCAAGAGGTGTTGCAAAACATCTGGGTGGTTAATTGGAACTTTGTTCCTAATGGCAGTCCAGAAATTGCTGCCTACGTTCTCTACGACGGTCAATTCATATCGAAGGGAAACATTGGATTGATTAACACTGTCAAGATTGGAGGCAAGGATCTTACGGTCACCGAGAAGGACCGAATACGGTTTAATTGCGTTGTCCCGGCAGGTGTGAGTATCACCGTAATCGATGGGGACGAACTGGAATTCGCTAGCGTTGAAAAACAGAAGGAGAAGGAAGTATTGGTGGGAGCTACATAAACTAGATTACTACCGCACTGTCTTACGAAGATGGTGCGGTTTTTTGTACAAGGAACACAGGTTTCAGACATGCTAGAATTGCGGCTGCAATGAAAGACACACAAGTAGCAAAACTGATTAAGGATGAAGTTAAAAGGCAGCAATCGGTCATAAATTTGATTGCTTCAGAGAATGATGTTTCAGAAGATGTGCTTGAAGCGCTTGGTTCAGAGTTTGTAAATAAGTATGCAGAAGGGTATTCAGGACGAAGGTATTACGGAGGGCAGACAAATACGGATAAACTAGAAGATCTCTGTAGCGAGCGAGCACTGTTGCTATTTGGACTTTCTCCAAAAAAATGGGGAGTAAATGTTCAGCCACTTTCAGGTTCACCCGCAAACTTAGCAGTGTATTCTGCACTCGTTCCAATTGGTGGAAAGATCATGGGAATGGAACTTGCGCACGGTGGACATCTAACCCATGGACACTCTGTATCAATGACAGGGAAGTTTTGGAAACAAGTTCCGTATGGAGTTAATAAAGATACTGAAGTATTAGATTACGAAGAATTAAAAAGAATTGCTGTAGCTGAAAAACCGGTACTTATTGTTGCTGGGTACACATGTTATCCACGAGTAATAGATTTTAAAAAATTTAGAGACATTGCTGATGCGGCAGGATCAATACTTATGGTTGATATGTCGCACGTTGCAGGATTAGTTGCTGGTGGAGCATATCCATCACCGTTTAAATATGCTGATGTAGTTACAACCACAACTCATAAAACACTTCGTGGACCTCGAAGTGGAATCATCTTCTCTCGAATTGATGAGCGTGAGTTGTCTAAAAAAATTGATCGTGCGGTATTTCCAGGTCTCCAGGGTGGTCCACACATGAACCAGATTGCGGGAGTTGCCGTAGCTCTTAGAGAAGCTGCAAATCCAAAGTTTAAGAAGTATGCAGCGCAGGTGGTTAAAAACGCGCGTGTGCTTGCAGAAGAACTCGCAAAATGCGGATGGCGTATCATTTCTCGAGGAACAGACAGTCATTTGGTTTTGGTGGACACGTGGATTTCAGGACAAGGAATAGGTGGCTCAGATGCGAGCGCTGCACTTGAGAAAGCTGGAATTATTGTAAACAAGAACACTATTCCATTTGATGAACGAAAGCCAAGCGACCCATCAGGTATTCGACTTGGAACAGCAGCTGTCACAACTGCAGGAATGAAAGAGAAAGACATGGTCAAACTTGCCCAAAAGATCGACTCAATTTTGAAGAAAAATATTGCCTCACATGCCGGTAAATAAGAAACAAACAAAAGCGATCAAAAGAAAAGGAACTTTTATTGTTCTTGATGGAACCGATGGAACAGGAAAGGCGACACAATGTACGTTACTTGATGCAGCGTTAAAAAAGTCAGGATATAAGATTAAGAAAATAGACTTTCCAAGATATTACGATAATTTTTTTGGAAAACTAATTGGTGAATGTTTGGCAGGAAAATATGGAGATTTCATCGCAGTTGATCCGCACATAGCTTCAGTTCTCTATGCTGCTGATCGATGGGAAACAAAAGCTCAGATCGAAAAATGGCTAGAAGATGGATATGTTGTCATTTCTGATAGGTATGTGAGTGCAAATCAGATTCATCAAGGTGGAAAAATCCTTGATGAAAAAAAGCGAACAGAATTTCTCTCCTGGCTCGACATGATGGAACACGGTGTTTTTAAAATTCCTCGACCTGACGCCATTGTGTATCTCAATCTTTCAGTTACACTCGGACAAAAGTTACTTGCCGAAAAACACGCTGCAGAGGCACTTAAGAGTAAAAAGAAGTATCTTGGAACAAGTAAGGATCAGGCAGAGACTAACGTTGATCACCTAGAAAAATCACGGCAAAGCGCACTCTCGATCGTAAAGAAAAATAACGCGTGGCATAAGATTGAATGTGAGAATAATGGTGAGATTCTTTCTCGAGAAGCAATACACGCGGAGGTACTCAAGGTTGTTTCAAAGATACTGAAGAAAAAGTAAATAGGTCGTACACTATATACAGTCATGACTTCAATAGATAAATGCGGTAAGCTCACACAATGGTAGGAAAGATAGAATCACTCATACAAGAATATCTCGCTGGAAAGGGCCTGGAAGGCTTAAATTTTGCCGTGGAGCACGGTTCTTCTGCTGAGCGCGGTCACATAACAGCAAACGCTGCTATGGTTGCCTCAAAGCCGCTTGGCCAAAAACCCTTCGTAATTGCCGAAGAAATTGCTGTCTATATCCGTTCAAAATCCCTCATGGAAATTGAGAAAGTAGAGGCTGCCGGCCCTGGATTTTTAAACATCTATCTTTCTCGTGGATACTTTGCTTCAACGGTAAAAGAGATACTCAATACTCCAAAAGAGTACGGAAGTAACACAGAACAGAAGGGAAAAACGATGCTCTACGAGTACACTGATCCTAATCCATTTAAGGAGTTTCATATCGGGCATTTGATGTCTAATACTGTTGGTGAAGCACTATCTCGCATTGCACAAAGACAAGGTGCGGAGGTGAAACGTGCGTGTTACCAAGGTGATGTTGGTCCGCACATTGCAAAGACAATTTGGGCGATGATGAGGAATGAAAAGCAGGAAGGCGAAACAGACATTGAATATCTTGGTCGTGCGTACTCAATTGGGTCACAACAATATGAAGCACAAGAATCTATTAAAAAAGAAATAGATGACTTGAATGTTTCTATTTACGCAAAAAATAATCCTGATGTTGTTAGTCTCTATGACTGGGGAAGAAAAGTAAGTCTCGAACATTTTGAAGAAATATATACAAAGCTTGGTACAAAGTTCGATGCATATTTCTTTGAAAGTGAAATGGCAGAGCGTGCCGTAAAGCTTGTTCAAGAATGGAAGGAAAAGGGGGTATTTGAGGACAGTGATGGTGCTGTTGTATACAAAGGTGAGAAGAAAGGACTTCACACTCGAGTATTTTTAAATTCACGAGGACTTCCAACGTACGAAGCAAAAGACCTTGTCCTAAACCTCGTCGATAAGCCAAAGAAGGTTCCATCGGATACATCTGTCATCATTACCGCAAACGAACAAGACGACTATTTCAAGGTGATGCTTGCTGCAATGGAAGACATCGATATGGAAGCTCGATCAAAGATCACCCATATCTCTCACGGCATGATGCGCTTTAAGGGAGGAAAAATGAGTTCAAGAAAGGGAAATGTTGTATCAGGCGATGGTCTCATTGAATCAGTAGCAGAGCGTGTACTTGAGAAAATGGCTGATAGAGAGATGGGTGAAGATGCAAAAAAAGATCTTGCAGAAAAAATTGCGATCGGATCAATCAAGTACTCAATTCTAAGACAAGCTGTTGGTGGAGACATTATCTTTGATCCTGAAAACGCTATTTCAATTGAGGGTGATTCTGGCCCATATCTACAATATGCATACGTGCGCGCCCAATCGATCTTGCGAAAGGCAGCAAATGAATCAATGAAGCCTAAAGCAATTCTTCCACCTGACAGTCCTGAGTCTCCTGAGATGCTTCTTCCAGAACTTCCGCACGTATTAAAGCGTGCCCACGAAACAGGCTCACCTAACTTGCTTGTTGCCTATGCACTGAAGCTTGCAGGAACATTTAATGGGTATTACGCCGAGACAAAGATCATTGATCACGATAGTCCATATACGCCATACAGACTTGCCATTACGTATGCTGTGGCGACGGTTCTTAGAGAGGTTCTCACCGTCTTGGCCATTCCTGTTGTTGAGGAGATGTAAGAATGGGAGAGAAAAAGTTATAATACCTATACATGAGCGATACAAAACCAGTTAAAAGCGCTGTTGCGCAGGCCGAGGAACGCGTACTCGATTTTTGGCGCACCGGTGAGTTTTTCAAAAAGACCTTAGAGAAAGACGCACCAAACGGTGAGTATGTCTTTTATGATGGTCCACCATTTGCAACCGGTACTCCTCACTTTGGACACATTCTTGCGAGCACAATTAAAGACATGGTACCTCGATACAAAACGATGCGAGGGTATCGTGTTGAGCGTAAATGGGGATGGGATTGTCACGGACTACCTATTGAAAATATCGTTGAAAAAGACCTGAAAATTGCTGGCCGAAAAGAAATTGAAAAATACGGCATTGCAAAATTTAATGAACATGCGCGAAGCAAGGTGCTCGGCTATGTTCATGATTGGAAAGAGACTGTCGAGCGTATTGGTCGTTGGGTAGATTTTGATGGTTCGTATAAGACAATGGACAACTCATATATTGAGTCAGTCTGGTGGGCGCTTAAGGAACTCAATGAGAAACAAAATGTATATGAGGGTACACGTGTACTTCCATACTGTCCACGATGTGAGACACCGATCGCAAACTCTGAGATTGCGATGGATAACAGCTACAGAGATATCAGGGATATTTCTGTGTATGTATTGTTTGAACTCACCGATCGACCTGGAGTACATGTACTCGCGTGGACAACAACACCATGGACTCTTCCGGGAAATTTTGCGCTTGCAATAAACCCTGAACTTTCATACGTAGAGGCAGTGGTTTCTAAAGAAGGAAAAACACATACAATCATCCTTGCAAAAGATAGAGTGGAAGAAGTATTAGTAAAACGTGGATATGAAATTTCTATACAAAAAGAATTTCCTGGAACAGAACTGCTTGGCCTTTCATACAAGCCACTCTTTAATTATTTCGTAGGACATCCTGCCCTTGAAGATACTAAATACAAAGCATGGAAGATATATCCAGCAACATTTGTTGAGGCTGGAAGCGGAACGGGTGTTGTGCACATTTCACCAGGGTACGGTGAAGACGACATGGACTTGGCAAAGAAGGAAGGTATTCCATGGAGACACCATGTGACAAGTGAAGGAAAGTTTTCTGATGAGATAGAGGATTTGATGGGTCGCCACGTAAAGCCGAAGCCTGAAAAGCCAGGAGATCATCAGGTAATGGATATTGAAATCATAAAAAAATTAGCAGGAGCTGGAACTCTGTTTGCTAAAGAAGTAATTGCACACTCATATCCACACTGTTACCGATGTGACACACCTCTGTTCTATTTCGCAATCCCAGCGTGGTTTATCAACATCCAAAAATCAAAATCACGAATCCTCGAACTCAATGAGAATATCCACTGGGTACCAGATCATTTGAAACTTGGACGATTCGGAAAGAGTGCTGAAGGAGCACCAGACTGGAACATTTCACGTAACAGATTCTGGGCATCACCGCTTCCAATATGGAAATCAGAAAAAACTGGAAAATTTGAGGTAATCGGGACACTTGCGGAGCTTAAGGCAAAGGTAGACAAGAAAAATCGTTTCTTCGTCATGCGTCATGGTCAGGCTGAGAATAATGCTAAAGGCATTCTTAGTGCTGATCTGCATGCACCATATCCGTTAACTGAACTTGGAAAAGAGCAGGTGGTTTCAGCTGTACCGGAATTAAAAAAGTTGGGAATTAAACATATTTATTCTTCTGACATTTTACGCACCAAAGAAACTGCGTTACAGGTAGCGAAAGCACTGGGGCTTTCTGAGGAATCAGTGGTATTTGATCCGAGATTGAGAGAGGTCTCTTTTGGAGAACTTGAAGGGAAGGATGTGCATTTGTATCACAAGCTCCACGAGACATATACAGCAGCGTTTGCTGAGAAAATGCCAGGAGGGGAAAGTCTCACTGATGTTCGTCAGCGTATAGGTGAATTTTTATACGAGACATACGCAAAACATGAAAACGATACCGTCTTGGTTGTTGGCCATGAATCACCACTATGGATCATGGAAAGTGTTGCGGGGGGACTCGATGTTCCAGCTGCTGCAGCCCTTCGCGCATCAAAACAAGGAGACTACATGAAAAATGCAGAGTGTCGCGAACTTAATTTCATACCAATTCCTCACAATGAATGTTACGAACTCGACCTTCACCGACCGTATATAGATGAAATTGTATTTTCGGATGGAAATGGAGGAGTCATGCGTCGTATACCAGAAGTGATCGACTGTTGGTTTGAATCGGGCTCAATGCCCTTTGCGTCACAGCATTTTCCAATGGAAAACAAAGATGTGTTTGCACAACGTTTTCCTGCACAGTTTGTTGCTGAGTATTTGGCACAAACACGAACCTGGTTTTATTACATGCATGTGCTTGGAACAATGTTGTTCGATAAGGCACCGTTTGAACACGTTGTAACGACAGGAAATGTACTTGCTGAAGACGGACAGAAAATGTCTAAGTCCAAGAATAATTTCCCTGACCCTGCACTTACATTTGATAAATATGGTGTGGACGCACTCCGCTACTATCTCCTCTCATCACCATTGATGCGTTCAGAAGACATGAACTTCGCTGAAAAGGATCTAGATACGATCTACAAGAAGATTGTCTTGCGACTCGAAAACGTTCTTTCGTTCTATTCAATGTACGCAAAAGATAAGGTGAAGGATGGAGAGCTCAATACGAGAAACTTGGGCGTCTTGGATATGTGGATAATAGAGCGACTTAATGAAACTCTTGAGACATTTACAACACATATGGAGATGTATGCACTTGATGATGCACTCCGACCACTTGAAGGATTTGTAGATGATCTATCAACGTGGTTCGTACGCCGCTCACGAGACAGACTTAAGAATGAAGACGAAGATGCAGTTGTTGCAGCTTCGGTATTACGTCATGTACTACATGTGTTTAGCCGAACAATTGCTCCATCAATGCCATTTATTGCAGAGAGAATATTTGCTGTTGTGAAAACGGAGTCCGATCCAGAAAGCGTGCATCTTGCGAGCTGGCCTGAAATACAAGAACTTACTAATACAGAAAAAGAAGCACGAACAGTACGAATGGAAATAATGACTTCTGTTCGAACTATTGTCTCAGCAGTACTTGATGAACGCATGAAGGCAAACATAAAAGTACGCCAACCACTTACAAAAATCTCTTGTTCAAACCACGTGTTTTCACACGTGAACCCAGATGTGCAAGAAGAATATAAACACCTCATTAGTGAAGAGACTAACGTAAAAGAAGTTGTCTTTACAGAAGGTGAGTCTGACACTGTCTCACTTGATACGACCCTTACACCAGAGCTTATTGTTGAAGGATCATATAGAGACTTGGTCCGTCTGATACAAGACAAGCGTAAAGAAGCAGGGCTACAACCTGGAGACAAAATTACAGTTTCATTGCCAGATACAGAAGCAATGGAGCAAATACTTGGTACGTGGAAAGATGAACTCGCAAATACTGTCTCCGCTTCCAAAATAGAACTATCCAAAGAACATACGGAAGCAACAATTCATGTCGTATGAGATTTACTCCGTTGATGGAATTATTTTAGGTGCTCACGATAGGAGTGCTGATGATAAGGTGCTCATAGTTCTAACCGAACGCTTTGGAAAAATTGCAGTTGTAGGAAAGAGCCTTCGAAAGCTTTCATCGAAACTACGCATGGGAGCCGCAGAACATACCTTAGCGAGGATGTCGTTGATTCGAGGAAGGAATGTATGGAGGTTAACAGATATTGTGACCCTCCAAACTCCTGATCCAAAACGACGTAAAGAGTATGCGCGATTGTCTTGGATTGCTTCGGCTATAACAATTTATGATGAGCCTGTGTCTGGAATATATATTCCCCTTTCGGAATTTTTTAAATTGACTGTTGGTAAGGCAGACCACGGTCCTGAGACTCGTACTGCACTTGAATCGTGGACTTCAGCGAGGATGCTTTATGCTGCGGGTTTCTTACCAAAGATGTCAGAGACGATTGAACGCTTGATGCGGTTACCACTTGAGGAAATTGATGTACAGACCATTCTTGGGGCTGAGTTTGCAGTTACTGCTGCAGTAAAGGTGGCAACTGGGCATATTGGAAGGTAACAGAGTGCTATAATTTCTCGAGTATATGCAAAGTGAGTTAGATCAGAGCAAGATTGAGGCACTTAAGAAGCGATTGTATTCTCCAAACGCGGATTTTTCTACTGATGATAACGAACGTCGTAGTTTAAAATCTCAAGAACAAATACACACAGTAGTTCCAGAGTGGGAACACGCTACACTTGAAGAGAGACACGAAGAGGGTCCAAAGTCATCAAAAAGCGGGAAGTGGTACAAAATATTTTTCTTTTCGTCACTTGCTTTTTGTTTAGGCGCTGCAGCGCTCGCTGCAGTCTACTTGTTTTCAGATAAGTTATTTATTTCTTCAAAAAATGTAGACATTGTCCTTACCTCAGCAGTCTCGGTTGCAGGAGGAGAAGCTGTGCCATTTTCAGTGTCGTTTATTAACAAAAACAGAGTAGACCTCGAAGATGTTGAAATTACACTTCAATATCCTGATGGATCAATGGATCCAGAAAATCCAACGCAGGAAAAGTTACGTGATGTCCGATCTATTGGAACAATCTCACGTGGCGCCTCAGGACAAGTTGCAGGATCGGTAATTTTGCTTGGTGAGGAAGGAGAGCGCAAGCAGATTGTTGTCACTGCAGCATATTCAGTCGGTGAATCAGGTACCAGGTATGAAAAGAAAAAGGAATATGAAATCACTGTGAGTCAATCCCCGATCAGTCTTTTAATTGAGTATCAAAAGGCAATTAGCTCAGGACAAGAAACAACGTTTGATATTGAGGTAAGGTCAAACATGCGATCGGACTTGAAAGACATTGTTCTAAAGGCAGAGTACCCATTTGGATTTGCATTTTCAAAGTCAGAGCCAGCTGCTCTTGAGAATGGATTAATTTGGAATTTCCCCTTACTTAAAGCTGGAGAAATAAAGAAAATTAAGATAACTGGTATTGTGCAAGCACAAGACAATGAAGATAAAGTCTTTAAATTCTCAGCTGGCACAAAAGATCCAGAAGATGATCGTGCACTCCTTACAACCCTCACTACAAAACTTGCAGAAGTGAACATATTACGCCCATCAGTAACTATCGTAACTGATACACAATCCACACTTTCAAATGGTCAGAAAACTGAGATTTCAACCCTCGGCTCAGCAATCAGTAATAACATCTCATTTAGCAACAACCTCTCAAGAGACATTCTTGATCCACGAATTGAGGTTAAGATAAAAGGAAATCTCCACGACCGATCAAGTATTAAGCCTGCTGCTGGCTTTTACCAATCTTCAAATGACACGGTGTACTGGGATCGTTCAACAGAGCAAGACCTCGCTGTACTTTCACCGGGCGAACAAGGATCAGTATCGTTCTCGTTTGACACACTCACGCTCCAAGAGATCGGAAGGAACATTAGAAATCCAGGACTGGAATATGAAATTACCATCAAGGGAAAAGTTGTCTCAGAACAAGGTTCATCAGACAACATTGAAATCAAGAGTGTAAAACAAATCCGTTTCGCAACTGCACTTGGCGGACTCTCGCAAGCGTTATACAAAACTGGTCCATTTACAAACACAGGTCCCATCCCTCCAAAGGCAGAACAAAAGACTCGTTACACAATCGAGTGGCAGTTAAACAATACCGTTAACCATGTTTCAAATGTTGAGGTGACGGCAACACTGCCAATTTACGTACAGTTTGTCCCAAACCAAGCATCAAGCACGAATGTTACATATAACGAATTAACACGCACAATCTCATGGAAGGCAGGAGAAGTTTCTGCGTATACTGGATTTGAAAGTGACTATAAACGAGCATATTTCCAGGTTGAAATGTTGCCAAGCGCAAGCCAAGTTGGACAGATTCCAGTTCTTGTAAACGCCGCAACGGTAGTTGGAGTGGATCGGTTTGTTGAGCAGGAAGTACGCATCGGTCTTGTGTCTGTCACGACGCAGGCAGCTGATATCCAAGCCAACCAAGCTGCTATCCTTGCGCCGTAACGTAGCTAAATGTATGCTGCTTCAATGGACGAAATAATTTCCCTTTCAAAACGACGAGGTTTCATTTACCAGGGCTCCGAAATCTATGGAGGTCTTGCTGGTACATGGGATTATGGTCATTACGGATTAGCGCTTAAGCAAAACATCAAAAATATGTGGTGGAAGCGCTTTGTCATCGACCGTGAAGATGTCTTTGGGGTAGATGCTGCAATTCTGATGAACCAAAAAGTTTGGCAAGCAAGCGGACACGTCGCTGGATTTAACGACCCACTCGTTGAAGATGTGAAGACAAAGCGAAGGTTCCGCGCTGATCACCTTCTTGAGGAAGCAGGAAAGGAAACAAAGGGACTAAATGCCTCTGACATGGACGCGCTCATTAAGGAGCTTGGAATTAAAAGCCCTGATGGTAATGCACTTGGTGACGTCAAACAGTTCAACATGATGTTTAAGACGAACTTCGGTGCATCAGAAGACGAAAATTCAATCTCATACCTCAGACCTGAAACCGCACAAGGTATTTTTGTGAACTACAAAAATGTGATGGACTCACACCATCCAGCACTTCCATTCGGTATTGCTCAGATTGGTAAGGCATTCAGAAACGAAATTGCACCACGTGATTTCATTTTCAGAGTACGTGAATTAGAGCAAATGGAAATTGAGTACTTTGTTCGTCCAGAAGAATGGGAAACACACTTCACTCATTTTGTGGAACAAATCAGAGAATGGACAAAAGACATGGGACTTGATGCTGCCAAGATTAAAGAGTATGAAGTTCCAGGAGAAGACCGCGCTCACTACTCAAAGCGAACAGTAGATTTTGAATATAAGTTTCCGTTTGGAATAAAAGAATTGTATGGTCTTGCATACCGAACAGATTTTGATCTTGCTGCACACTCAAAGCACTCTGGAGTAGATCTCACATATTTTGACCAGGATTCCAAGTCGCGTTTTATTCCACACGTAATTGAGCCATCATTTGGCGTTGATCGTACTGTACTTGCTGTCCTTACAGAAGCATATAAGGAAGATGAAGTAGGTGGTGAAAAGCGTGTGTACCTACAATTTCCCTATGCAGTTGCTCCAGTTAAATACGCAGTATTCCCACTGTTGAAAAATAAGCCTCAGTTAGTTGAAAAAGCGCGAGAGGTGTACATGAGCCTCAAGAAACTCGTTGGACATGTCGAATTTGATGACAATGGAAACATCGGTAAGCGATATCGTCGCCAAGATGAAATTGGAACACCTTATTGTGTCACTGTTGATTTCGATACGCTAGAAGACGGAACTGTGACTTTAAGAGACAGGGATAGTGGAAAACAAGAGCGAATTTCAATCGAAAAACTCCTTTCAGAAGCCAAGGCGCTGTAGTAGATACACGACTAAGGCATGATGGTATGATAGCCCTATGTCACCAGCTGCCCAAGAAAGAATTGCTGTAGCTCATGCCATTGTTGGCCGGCTAGCAGCTTTTATTGTGGCTGGAGTACTTATTTATTTCATTCACAATATCCTACTCGCCATTCTTTCTGCAGTGGTCCTGGCCTCATCAGTTGAGCCTGTTATTAGGGCACTAATGGCTAAACGTGTACCTCGTACAGTGAGTGTTGTAGGTGTATACGCCTCAATTCTAGCGGTATTTGTCGCAGGAATTGTGTACGTATTGCCGATTCTTGCGACAGAGATTAACGGCCTCCTTCAGGCACTCCCAAGTTATTTGGACGAGTTCGCACTATCAAGTCCAGGATTTTTGGGCTTTGAAAATTCAATTGAAATATTCTCGCACGCAACATCGTTCTTGGATTATTTGGCGGGCACTGCTGAATTAATTAGGTCAGTTGGGGGAAATACGTATGAACTTGGGTCTGCGTTATTTGGAGGGGCCTCAACTTTAGTTATTATTGCTGTCTTGTCGTTTTACCTCAGTACACAAGAAGATGGGGTAGGAGATTTTCTTCGTATCATCACTCCGCTTAAATATGAGCGCTATGTGATTGGGCTCTGGCGTCGCTCACAGCGAAATATTGCTCGTTGGATGCAAGGACAAATATTTCTTGCTGCAATTATTGGAGTTCTGGCATTCATTGGTCTTTCAGCGCTCGGTGTCCGGCACGCATTGCTGCTTGCAATCATTGCTGCATTCTTTGAAATTATCCCTGTGTTCGGTCCAATCCTCGGATCAATTCCAGGAATCGCAATTGGGTTCTTGGACGGAGGAGTGAGTTTGGCACTGCTTGTTGCAGCGTTATTCGTGATCATTCAACAATTGGAGAGTCATGTCATTTACCCTGCAGTGGTACGAAAAGTAATTGGAGTGCCACCGCTCGTGGTTATCATCAGCTTGATTGTTGGACTTAAGCTTGGAGGAATTCTTGGTGCAATACTTTCTATTCCTGTTGCAACGCTACTCATTGAGTATCTCGGAGACAGAGAACGTAATAGACGAATCCCTATTCCTGTGGAAGAATCGCCCGTATGAGCAAGCACACCAATCCTAAAAAGCAGGTATACGTCACAACGACGCTCCCGTACGTAAACGCAGAGCCGCACGTTGGTTTTGCTATGGAAATTATCCGTGCTGATGCGGTAGTTCGATATCTTCGGTCACAAGGACACGAAGTCTTTTTTAATACTGGTACCGATGAGCATGGAATGAAGATATATCTGAATGCACAAAAAGCTGGTCAAGATACTCAGGAATATGTAAATGGGTATGCCGAAAAGTTTAAGGATTTGTTAACGCAACTCAATATTTCTGAGATCAACTTTATCCGTACGACAGACGAACACCACAAAAAAGCTGCTCAAGAATTTTGGAAGAAATCAGAAGCTGCGGGTGATATTTATAAACAAGAATATACCGTTAAGTATTGCGTTGGCTGTGAGTTAGAAAAAACAGATTCCGAACTTGATAACGGAAAGTGTCCACTTCATCCAAACATAGAAATTGAACTCATTAAAGAAGAGAACTATTTCTTTAAGTTTTCAGCATATGCAGAGAAATTACTCGCACATTACAAAGCCAATCCTGAGTTTGTAATTCCAGAATTTAGGTTTAATGAAATTAAAGCCTTTGTAGAGCGTGGTCTTAAGGACTTTAGTATCTCTCGCCTGAAGTCGAAAATGCCGTGGGGTGTAGAGGTTCCAGGAGATCCAGAGCAAGTGATGTATGTATGGTTCGATGCTCTGATCAATTACATTTCAGCTATCGGTTGGCCAACTGATATGGAGAAATTCAATACATTCTGGCCGGTAATTCAGTTTGCTGGAAAAGATAACCTCCGTCAGCAGTCGGCTATGTGGCAAGCAATGCTTATGTCTGCGGATATTGAGCCATCAAAACAAATCGTCATTAATGGGTTTGTAACTGGTGAAGGTGGTATTAAGATGAGTAAGAGCATAGGCAATGTTATTTCTCCTGTGGAAATAATTAATGAGTATGGAACAGATGCCCTACGATATTTTGTAATTAGAGAAGTGCAACCGTTTGAAGACTCACCGTTTACTCGTGACTTGTTCTTTAAGGCGTACAACTCACAGCTATCAAATGGAATTGGTAATACAACTTCCCGTATTCTTAAGATGGCGGCAAACTATGACGCCTGGGACAGTGGAGTGGAATCAATATCAACTGGTGAACTCATAAAAGGTATTGCAGACGCAGTGGCTGCATATGAATTAAACAATGCAATGGGTTTGATCATGGCTGAAATAACAAAGTTAGACCAGAAGATCCAACAAGAAAAGCCGTTTGAGATGTTTAAGCAGGATCCAGATAAGGCACGAAAAACGGTTGCGGGACTCGTTTCAGACCTATCAATACTTGCGAAAGAACTTGCACCATTCATGCCTGAAACTTCTGAAAAGATTCTCGCGTCAATCGCTGATCGAGCAGCCTCAGTCCCATTATTCCCTCGTAAACCATAATCTATGGAAGTACGAGTGTTCGATATCCATTCCCATATCTACTATCCAGATTTTGATGTAGACCGAGCAGAGATGCTTTCCGACATGCAGGAAAAAGGTGTCGGAACTATTGTAATTGGTACTGATGTTGAGTCGAGTATGAAGGCAATAGAGCTTTGTGACGCTAATGCTGCACGTTTTGCATGTATCGGAATTCATCCGCTTGAAGCGAGCGAGATGAATGAAGAAGATGTGCGAAAAAGTATTGTTGAGTTAGAACAAATTGCACTCGATCAGCAATATAGCGAAAAAGTTGTGGCGATAGGTGAGACCGGACTCGACTATTTTAGGATTACAGGAACTAATGAAGAGATTGAGCGGGTGAAGGCAATACAAAAGCAATTATTTCTATCTCAAGCTCGAATTGCAGCATCTGCAGGATTACCACTTATGATCCATTGCCGTGATGCACATGCTGATCTTTTGAAGATATATAAAGAGGAAGGTCTTACCGCTCACCTGCACTTCCATTTCTTCGCTGTAACAAGTGAGATACTCAAAGAGTGTCTTGATATGGGTGCAACAGTCTCGTTTACAGGCGTGATTACATTTGCTCCTCAGTATAAGGAACTCGTTGAACAGGTTCCGTTAGACAGATTTATGATCGAAACGGATGCTCCCTACGCAGCACCAGCGCCTTTTAGGGGTAAACGAGCAGATCCACGCATGGTTATGCAGGTTGCTGAGGCATTCTCAGAAATACGGGGTATTCCACTTGAAGAGGTGTTACGGAAATCAACAGAAAACACCCTAAAATATTTCCCAAGAATATCTGAGGCTTTGTCAAAGATTAAATAGGTATATTGGCCCACAAAGGCTTGATTCTAGCTCTAGGCTGTGGTACGCTAGCCGCTATGACAAATAACGCCGAGACATCCGACAAAATCTTTAATTATGAGGTCGGCTTTCTTATAATCCCAACCCTATCTCAGGATCAGGTTACGACTGTTATCGACTCAATTAAGGCAGCTATCACTGCACAAGGTGGAGAAATAACATCAGAATCAGCTCCAACAATGCGCCAGCTAGCTTATGAAATGGCTAAGGCAGCAGTAGGAAAAAAGAACAAGTATAAGGCTGCATATTTCGGCTGGATCGTGTTCAAGCTCTCATCTGACAAGGCTGCTGGATTTAAGAATGACCTCGAAAAGATTGAAGACCTTCTTCGTTTCTTGTTTATCCGAAAGGACAGAGAGACTGTTTTCTTGACTCCACAAGACATTGAAACTCAGGCAGCAGATGAAGCTGCAGCTGTAGAAGATGCTGCAAAACCTAAGGATGCTGAAAAGGCACCTGAAGTTGCAGAGGACCTAGATAGAAAAATCGACAATTTAGTCGTAGAATAAAGACATGTATTTAAACAAAGCGTTTCTTATTGGAAACCTTACCCGTGATCCTGAATTACGCTCATTGCCTTCAGGAGGTAAGGTGGCATCTATTTCAATCGCCACAAACCGTGTGTGGAAAGATAAAAATGGTGTAAAGCAGGAAAGTGCTGATTATCATAACGTAGTAGTGTTTGGAGCTCAGGCTGAGATCGTTGAGAAATACCTTAAAAAGGGCTCAAGTTTAATGGTTGAAGGACGAATACAGACACGAAGCTGGGATGCTGCTGACGGCTCTAAAAAGTACAGGACTGAGATTGTGGCTGACAGGGTACAGTTTGGCCCACGACGTGAAGGATCGTCTGCTGGAGCGGGTTCTAGAGGGCCTTCAGAGCCTGAAAATGCTGGTTCACCAAGCAAACCTATTGATACCATCGAATATCCTGAAGAAGACATTAACCCAGATGACATTCCATTTTAGCTATGGTAGTATCCAATTCTGATATAAAAAATATGCAAAAGACATCAAAGCCAAATCTACAAGACCAGCACATCGACTATAAGAACGTCGACCTTCTTAAGAAGTTCACAAATCCGCACTCACGTATTATTTCTAAGAAGCGCTCAGGTATTACTGCCAAGCAACAGCGCATGATCACTAATTCGATCAAGCAAGCTCGTTTCATGGGTCTTATTCCATACGTAGCTCGTTAATCTCTGTTATATAGATAAATAAAAACCCCGCTTTATGCGGGGTTTTTATTTATCTATATAGTGATAGTGTCTAGAACTTTCCTCCTACACGCTCTGCGTATTCGCCAGTTTCAGTATTGATTCGAACGATATCACCTGGGTTAACGAATAGCGGTGC
Organism: Candidatus Paceibacterota bacterium; assembly: GCA_035438625.1. Taxonomy (NCBI): domain Bacteria; kingdom Bacillati; phylum Minisyncoccota; species Minisyncoccota bacterium. The sequence goes on along the minus strand of DAORIS010000004.1, from coordinate 24,050 downwards.
GTTGATCTGAGCACCAGTTTCAAGCGTAATGAGCTTGTTTCCGCCCTTGGCTGTGTCACCTTTAACAGCTGGAGGAGCTTCAGTTACTTTAAGGTCGACTTTAATTGGAAGTTGTACGCCAATGACTTTCTCGTCGAATATAAGTGCTTCAACTTCAGAGTTGGGCTTTAGATATGCAACACCAGAACCGATCATTGTTGCTTCAAGCTTGAATCGCTTAGCAGGATCATCGATTTCACAAAACCAATACTCTCCACGGTTTGTGTACATGTACTTGATTTGCTTCTTCTCAATTTCAGCTTCGTCAGCCTTTTCTGATTGATGGAATGATCGCTCCATAATGCGACCAGTAAGAAGACTCTTGAGCTTAGTCTGGTTTACAGGTTTTCGCTGTTGCTTACGAAATACATGAGAGTCGAGCACTTCAAAAGGCTCGCCATCTACTAGTATGTACTTACGTAATGTTATTTCATTATATTCAAGCATGGTCGGATGATTCTATGCCAAGAAACTACTTAGCACAAGTTTATTCCTCCGATGAAGATGAAGACTCGGGTGCGCCTTCAAGTGCAGGATCTCCCTTTGCAAGGCGTTCTCGAATTTCTGCAAGAATAGTTTCTTTTATAGTTGCATTTTGTTTGAGAAACTGACGAGTAGCGTCGTATCCGCGACCAAGCTTTTCTTCTCCATATGAGTACGAAACGCCTGACTTGCTGATGATGCCAAGTTTTTCACCGAGTGCGATCATTTCTCCTTCTTGTGAAATACCTTCGTTGTAGATGAGGTCAAACTCACTTTGCTTAAATGGTGCAGCAACTTTGTTTTTCACAACCTTTACACGTACGCGTCCTCCCACAACTTCTTCTCCTTTCTTAATTTGGGCAATTCTTCGAATATCAATACGTACTGAAGTGTAGAAACGAAGCGCTTTTCCACCTGGTGTTGTTTCAGGGTTACCAAACATCACACCAATCTGCATTCGAATCTGGTTAATGAAGATAACAATAGTTTTAGAGCGGGCAACAATACTTGTGAGCTTTCGTAGTGCCTGTGACATCAAGCGAGCTTGTTTACCCATGTGTTGCGCTCCCATTTCACCTTCGATTTCATCTTTTGGTGTAAGAGCAGCAACTGAGTCGATAACTACCACATCAACCTTACCGGTTCTTACGAGACTCTCACAGATTTCAAGAGCCTGTTCTCCAGTATCTGGTTGAGAAATGAGAAGCTCGGATGTCTTTACACCAAGCTTCTTTGAGTACTCAGGATCCATTGCGTGTTCGGCATCAATATATGCACAGAGCCCACCTTTCTTTTGTGCTTCTGCAACAACGTGTAATGCAAGAGTTGTCTTACCTGAAGATTCTGGACCAAAGATTTCAATAATTCTTCCGCGGGGAAGTCCTCCGACTCCAAGTGCTGCATCAAGTCCAATTGATCCTGTAGGGATGACGTCGATGTTAACCGCAGGACGTTCACCAAGTGTCATGATCGATTCCTCACCGAACTTTGCCTTAATCTCCCTCAGTGTGTCTTGAATATTTGCTCCGTCAGTCTTCGGTTGTTTTTGTTTTTTTGCCATATGGTGATTGTGTTATAAGCAGTATGTATACCTAATAAAGACCTATGAAGGCTTTATGAAAATTACACGGTACTGCTGAGTTTTACCGCTACTAAATCGATCTTTAGCTTCCAATTCTACCACATTGTAACCCTCAAAAAGGCCTATTCGTTCATCAAAATGACCGTTTTCGTCTATAAATATCTGTCTACCATTTAAGTATATAAAGGCGATATTTTTTGCTGTTCCAGAAATGACAATTGATGAGGTCGAAACAACCATCCCATCAAAAGGAGAGTCGACGGTAAGTATCGGTCCCTCGATAACTTTACGTAGCTCAAAGGCGGTCAAAAACACAAAGCCTAAGACGCCCAAAAATATAACTGTGTTTTTAATTATGTCCCTCATCGGAGTCCGTGTCGCTCTCTTCTTCACCTGGTGGGGCATCTGCTGCTGTAATTCCATCAGCTTTAACAAGTACCTCACGAGGCTTTGATCCTCTTCCTGGTCCAACAACACCTTTTCGCTCAAGCATGTCTATGAGCTTTCCAGCACGAGAGAATCCAATGCTTAATCTTCGCTGTAGAGCAGACACTGATGCTTGTTGTGAAGCGATAACAATACGTCGTGCTTCTTGGTATAACTCGTCTTCTTGCTGGTCATCTTCAAAGCTAGATTCAAATATTGCGTCCTTATCCATGATTGCTTCAGGTGACATATCTACTGGTAGGCCACCCTGACCCTCATAGTTTTCAACCAAGTACTGCACAATCTTTTTTACCTCAGTCTCAGAGATATATGCTGATTGGATACGCATTGGTTTAGACATTTCTCCAGACATGAAGAGCATGTCTCCAGCGCCAAGAAGTTTTTCAGCGCCTGCTTGGTCAAGAATAGTACGGGAGTCGATCTGTGATGCTACTTGGAGGGCAATACGAGATGGTACGTTTGCCTTAATGAGACCGGTAATGACGTTTACCGATGGTCGTTGTGTTGAAAGCATTAAGTGAATTCCAACAGCACGGCTCATTTGAGCAAGTCGTACGATTCCAGCCTCAAGCTCTCGAGGATATGTCTGCATGATGTCTGCCAACTCATCGATAACGAAGATGATGTACGGCATTGTCTCGACAGGTTCTTCATCTTCCTTTGCCCCTGAACGCTTTCGGCGATCAAGTTCAGGTACCAGGATGTTTTTGTGGTATGAATCAATATCTCTAACTTTGTTTTCTTCAAGGATGTTGTATCGCCTATCCATTTCCTTTGCTGCCCATTTAAGTGCCATGATTGCGCGCTTTGGGTCCGTGATTACAGGAGTGAGAAGGTGAGGGATGTTGTTGTAGAGAGTTAACTCAACACGCTTTGGGTCGATAAGGATCATTTTCATCTGCTCTGGTCCGTTTCTATATAGAAGAGAGGTAAGGAGGGCGTGAATAGTTACAGACTTTCCTGATCCGGTAGCACCAGCAATCAAGAGATGGGGAGCCTTAGCAAGGTTTGCAAATTGTGCTTTCCCTGAAATACCACGACCAAGTGAAACCAAGAGTGGCTTGTCAGAAGTACGGAACTCATCGTCAGCGAGGAGTGTTCCGGAACCAACTGTTGTCTTAACTCGGTTTGGTATTTCGATACCTACAAGTGACTTTCCAGGAATTGGAGCTTCGATACGAAGTGGGTGAGCAGCAAGAGCAAGCGAGAGATCGTTTTGGAGTGCAACAATGCGTGCAAGTTTAACTCCTTCAGCGGGCTTTAGTGCATATCGAGTGACTGATGGTCCAATCGATACTTCATCCATTTCAACCGTGATGCCGAAGTTCTGTAGGGTCCGTTTAATGATGTTGGCATTTGCCTTAATGTCTCCTACCTCTGGCTTTCCTTTGTCAGATTGGAGTAATGATAGTGGAGGAGGGATGTACGGCTTTCCAGTTCCAAGAAATCTTGTAAGTGGAATCTCGTCAGAACTTCTTATAGGTTTTTGTTCCGTCTTGAGTTTTGGATTTACGTCTTTTTCTACATTTTGTGCCACAACTGGCTCCACTTTAATTGGCGTAATTGGCACAGCAATTTTTACGTCATCTTCACCGGTCTCACCCTCTTCTTTCTTTCTAAAGAAAAGTCGTGGGAATGGGATACCACCTTCAAATACCAAAAGAAGTGAAATCGCTACACCAGCCAAAAGGAAAATAACTGTAGCGTAAATATCGACTAATTTAATTAGAGTGCTACCAATTCCAACTCCAATTAATCCACCGGCTTTTGGTGAGAACACATCAATCAGTCCAAGCGAGGAGCCAAGGAATATGAGGATGCCAATGATCTGTATATATGAGTATGCTTGTTTGATTCGCTTGAGAAATGCAACACCCAACATGAAGAAGGAAAGCGGCAGGATTAAGTACCCTGCTGATCCGAATAACATGAGACCAAGGTCCATAACCCATGTGCCAAGTGTTCCCCCAACTTGTGCGTATGCGAGTATTAAAAAGAGTGACAAAACAATACACACTATCCCGTAGATAACCGTTAATGTTGAGTCACCTATTGTTGATTTTATACTCTCGGTTTCTTTTCGCTGTTTGTCTGATTTTTTGGCCATATTCTATGACAATAATCATATCAGGAAATCAAGCATATTCGGTCTTTTTTGATTGACACTATAAAGGACAGCTATATACTTACGTTGTCTCCAATACTCATTTGTAAAAGACATCTAAAAAAACTGCATTAAGGACATATAAAAGTCATGAATTCTGATATAAAAGACACTGTTATTTCGGGAGAATCTGTGCAACTCTCGTACATCCAAAAAAGGCTTAATAAGATAGGTGAAGCGGCGTTTTTGATTGCTTCAGTTTTAAAGGACAAAGAAATCCTTCGTAGAGAAATTCATGAAGGAAGCCTCTCATATTTGGCCGCTGTTAGAAAAGCCTTCGATCCTGAAAGTGCAAAAAACCTTAAATTATTTTTCCACGGACACTCACTGTACCAAGATTTGGAACATCGAATCCAAGGATTGTTTCATCTCGTCTCACTTGGAAAAGAAGCGAAGATGATCTCATCAATGAATGCTGATGTGTTCATTTCCGAGAGCTCAAAAATCCTCCTGGAAATACAGTCACTTCTCTCGCCATCTGATGCAACTATTGGCCAAGCGTTTTTCGGTTCTTCAATGACTATCCCGCAACAATCAGTGCAACACGTTGGATCAGTTCAGTCGACTTCAAATTCTCCTAAACAAGTCATAAAGGACATAAGAGACATAAAGGACATCAGCAAAAATCGTAAGGAAAAGATTGTGGATTTCCTTAAAAACAAAGGGCAATCATCTATTGCCGACATCGCACGGGCCCTACCTGAGTTCAGTCAAAAGACTGTACAGAGAGAGTTAAACGCCATGATCCTCGAGGGAACTATTAAGAGAGTCGGTGACAGAAGGTGGAGTGCGTACTCTATTCCAGAGTAACCCGTATCCGTATACATACTATATATAGTATGTATACGGATCTGATGGGGTGACGAACCAACACTACAACACTAATTTGCGTTGTAAGAAAGAGTCTATAAAGGCGTCACAAGTTATAGACCGTTTGAAATGTAAGGATTGACTTTTGGGGTGGTTATGAGAGGGTGAACTTCTCCCGGGTGGGTATATATGTGGCGTAAGCCATATACATATCCACAGGGAAGGGATTACCCGTCATAGCGACAAACACAAAGTGTCGTTATAATGGGCTATTGCTCGTTGACAATTGAATATCCCGATTCCTAAGTAAGTCGTTCCTCTTCGACTCTAAAGATTAGAGGTTTCTGAAATTGATGCTATGTCCCACCATGTCTGAATTACTGAATTTACCAATTCCCACTGATGCTATTCCTCATCATGCCGTGTCGGTGCACGAAAGTGCATACGGTAGAGGATAGTCAATGTCTCGCACTTTTATTGTTGCATGCGACAAGTTCTCGAAAGCGCAGACACAAAACCGAACTGTAGTAGCTTGTCGAAGTGAAAACAGAGAGGATAGAACGGGTCGCAATTACTGTTATTCCTTCAATTAATTTAAAACTTAAAGCGAAGGATGTCAGTTCTTAAAATTAATTAATATTATGAGTACACGAAAATTTTTCGCAGGTATCGTAGCTCTAGTTGCAGTGTTCGCAGTCGCTTCGACTGTTAGCGCTCAAACAGCTGCGTATACTTTCACATCCGATCTAACAATCGGAAGCACAGGTGCTGACGTTGTTGCCCTCCAGTCTTTCCTAGAAAGCAAAGGACACCTCGTTATCCCTGCTGGCACAACAAAGGGCTATTTTGGCTCTTTGACACAATCAGCTCTTGCAAAGTTTCAATCAGCTAACGGCATCAGCCCAGCTGCAGGATACTTTGGTCCAGTTACACGAGCAGCAGTTAACTCAATGAACGTGGGCGGAACAGGCGCAACTAATCCTTGCCCAGCTGGTTTCGTTTCAGGAACATTCAACGGAGTTAAGGTTTGCTTGATGGGAACAGGAACATCAACACCAGGAAATGGTGGTCCTCTTGCAGGTGGAGATGGTGATTTCTCTGATTTCGATGTCCTTGGAAACCCAAATGATGAGGATGTAGAAGAAGGAGAAGAAGTTGAAGTTCTTGCCTTCGAGTTCGACGCTGACGATTCAGATCTTATGATCGAGCGTGTTGACGTTCTCTTCACAGAGGCCGCAAGCAACACTCGCCCATGGAGAGTTCTTGATGAAGTTAAGCTTTTGAACGATGGTGAAGAAGTTGCAACTATCGACGCATCTGACGAAGATTCATGGTCAGAAGAAGAAGATGACGAGTACAAGCTCCGATTCGAAGACCTTGATGAAGTTGTCCGAGAAGACGAAACAGGAACATTCTCTATCGCAGTTGTCGCACAAGATGATCTTGACGATGATGAAGTTGATCTAGAATGGGATGTATTCCTCGATGAGGACGGTATCCGAGCAATGAATGCTGACGGTATCGACGTTTATGAAGGAGATTCTGCAGACCTTGCAGGAGCTAGCGATGAACGAACATTCACTCTTGAAACTGCTGAAGAAGGAGACTTCTCAGTCACAGTAGATGATGAGGAAAACGAAGATGAACAGATGGAAGTTAGCGAAGATGATGACACTACAGAAGTGCAGATTTACGTTGCCCAGCTTGAATCAGAGGCAGGAGACAATATGATTGAAGAAGTAACAGTTGATCTTTCAACTACTACTGGAACAGTCAACGGTCTTTCTGACTTCCTTATCCGAGCTACTCTCTGGATCGACGGTGAAGACGTTGGAAGCGAATCAGTAAGCGACGATGACGGCCTAGAATCAATCACATTCGATGACCTCGATGTAACAATCGCGGAAGACGAAGAAGTTGATCTTATCGTTACAGTTGATGTTGATTCACAAGACGGAAACTTCACTAACGGTGCTGGAGTATATGTTGACGGTATTTCTATCGACTTCGTTGACGAAAACGACGATGACCAGACAGAAACATCTACAACAAACGGTGGAAACGTTACATTTAGCGTAGACGCTCTTACAGTCGAAGCAGCAGATAATCAGCCAAGTGCTGACGAGTCTCTTGCAGATGACGAGACAAAGGGACGTGTATATGTACGATTCACAGTTACAGCTCCTGAAGAGTCTGATATCTACATTCCAAAGGGTGCTACAACTTCAACAACTGTAGGATCTGGTCAGGGTGCAGAATTCATTGTAGTTGATGGTAGCGGAGCAACTGTTACTGCAACAACAACAACAGGAAACAACATCCTACGACGTGTAAGTGGTGGTTCTGAAACAGGAAACTACTACCGAATTACACAAGGAAATAGTGCTGTTCTTGAACTCGATGTTATCCTTGATAACACTGGATTCACAGGCGCACGAACTCTTGGTGTTCAACTTACTGGTTTGAACTACAACGCCGTATCAGCTGCAACAGCTGACACACAGTTCACAGCAGGTCTTGATGAAGATTTCCGAAGCGATACAGTATATCTACTTATTGCAAACGCATCTTAGTTGAGATTTGTTCAAACCTTAGCTATTCGTAGCTGAGTAAGAAACAAAAAACCACTCCGAAAGGGGTGGTTTTTTGTTTGGTAGTAAAAATTGCATAGCTAAAGTCTTGTGCTAGTCTTACTGCAGATATTTTTTCTGGTCTTCCTCTTTATTAATAATTCCTACTAACTTGAATCTCTTTTCTAGTTTTTCTAAGCATTTAAATTTTAAGAAATTGTTCGGAGTTATAATTTTAATAGCTATTCAATTGCCGGTTTCTTTATCTACCTTTGCGCAAGAAATAACTCCATTAAATTTAGATAATTCTGAAACTGACATAACCGAAACAACTGAAAATAATATTAAAAATCCAACATTCTTTAACCCAGACGAAATTACAAGACCTGCAATAAATGGCAATCAACCAATTGTGGAAATGAAGGAGGTGCCGATTGAGCGACGAGAAGACATGGAAGAGTTACCAGATGATGATACTGAACCAGAATCAATATTTTCAGACACTTTAGCAGGTACTTTATTTATCAATAACGAAAATGTTCGAAGTGCGGCACCGATAGTAGATACTCAAACAGGTTCTCTGCAATATAATTATTCTTTAGTAATTCCATCAGGAAGAAATGGTCTCTCTCCATCAATTGAGTTTCGGTATGATAGTAATGAAACAAAAAATGCAAATATTGCTGGCTATGGATGGAATATCTCTATTCCTACAATCTCACGTTTGAATAAGTATGGGGTTAATACGCTATATCAGAAGGATACTTTTATTTCATCTGTAGATGGCGAGCTTGTTAGAAGTGAAAATTCAAACGTATATATCCCAAGGATAGAAAACGGTGCTTTCCGTAAGTATGAATTTGAAAATAACACATGGATCATAACTGAAAAAGATGGTACCAAATTAATTTTTGGAAGCTCAACTGGAGCAAGAAAAGATGATCCTGCAGATGCAAATCGAATTTATAGTTGGTATTTAGAAAAAATCGTAAATACTCGTGGGGATTATATTGGATACAGCTATTTTAAGGATCAAGGGCAAATTTATCCTGAGCGTGTTACTTATGGTGGAAATAGTAGCAATGAGGGGATTTTTAAAATTGAATTTTTATTAGAAAATAGAACAGATGTAATTAATTCTTATGAAACTGGTTTTTCTGCTACTACTACCCAGCGTATCAGTAGGGTAGATGTAAAAGTTAATAATGACTGGGTGAAAAGATACGATATTGGATATGACACAGGACATAATAATTATAGATCTCTACTTTCAACTATTACAGAATCTGGAAAAAATGAGACGGGTGATGTTGTTTCTTTGCCATCAATTGGTTTTCAATATGAAAATTAACAGGGAATTAAAAAGTGTAGCAGGGAAAATAATCGACAGCAGTATTAAAAAATATGGAAGTTCGACTGACAAGAAAATAATTGAAAAAGTTATACATGTTACTGAATTCTTAAACAAGAATGAGCAGAAACTGGGGCTCACCTCTATTCTCTCCTTGTTTTCAGGTAATCGGACAGGCTGGTTTGAGGTAATACTGAAACAACTTGAAAATATTGCTAAATAGTTGTAGAGTACTTTCTGTAAGGCCAAAGAAAAGAGGCGTGCTGTAAAGCAAGAAGACCTCTCGAGGCAGAACTCACTTGACCCTCGCCTTATCGGTCGATTTATAAGCTGCTAACGCAGAATGTACACATGCCAGTTTCAAAGGAAAAGAAGCAGCAGATATGGCAAGACGTCAATTCAGCATTGGATTCTAAAGGATCAATAGTGTTTGCAAACTTCCACGGCTTGACTGTGGCTGACACTACGACACTTCGAAAACACATGCGACTTGAAGGTGTCTCATATCTCGTTGCAAAGAAAAGTATTGTTAAGAAAATCCTCAGAGAGCGAAACGTAAGTGGTGAACTTCCAGACCTAGTCGGGGAGCTCGCACTCGTTTCAGGAGACGATATTCTCGCTCCTGCTCGTGAGACGTATGATTTCCAAAGGAAATTCGACGGTCGCATCACACTCTTGGGAGGTATCGTTGATGGAACATATAAGAGCAAAGAAGAAGTTACGTCACTAGCGACAATTCCTCCAATGCCTGTCCTTCGTGGAATGTTCGTCAATGTCATCAACTCACCTATACAGCGCTTCGTTATAGCTTTGAGCGAAATTTCAAAGAAGAAGACTGCATAAGAAATCACTAATAGTAATTAAGTAATCATATGGAAGATACAACACAGAACATCGAGACTCCTTCCAAGTTCAAGTCAATCGTTGAATCAATCGAATCAATGTCAGTCATGGACTTAAATGAGCTCGTAAAGTTTTTTGAGACTAAGTTCGGAGTTTCAGCTTCAGCTGTCGCTGTAGCAGGACCTGCAGCAGCAGGCCCAGCTGCCGAGGAAAAGACTGCATTTGCAGTTCACCTCGCTGACTCAGGTGCTCAGAAAATTGCAGTCATCAAGGTAGTTAAGGAAGTTCTTGCCCTTGGTCTCAAGGAAGCAAAGGACCTCGTTGACGCCGCTCCATCACTCCTTAAGGATGCGATGAAGAAGGAAGACGCAGATGCCTTCAAGAAGAAGCTTGAAGAAGCAGGAGCAAAGGTGGAACTCAAATAAAGCCACACTTTTCTTAAACCACAAAGCCGCCACAGAGATAGCTCTTGGCGGCTTTGTGCGTTATGATGTGCCGATGGAAATTTTGTCTGAATTGTTCGGTGGTGCTGCTCGGGTGAAGCTCATGCGCCTTTTCCTCTTTCACCCACATATTGTCTTTGACGAAGAAGCTTTGGAGGCCCGATCAAAGGTTTCTCGCAAAGAACTCAAACGTCAATTACGAGAGTTACACGCTGCATCACTCGTCTCATCTAGAACTGTTCCAAAAGGAAAAAAGCGCAAAGTTCAAATGTGGTCTCTTAATGAGGAATTTACATATCTCCCTGAACTCAAGCAGCTACTCATCAATACTGCACTTGTTAGGCACGGTGATGTAGCAAAGCGTTTTCAAAAAGTTGGAAAAATAAAATTACTTGTTCTTACTGGTGTATTTATTCAGCAAGAAAATGACAGCAGAGTAGACCTACTAGTTGTAGGTGACGGGATCAGAAAGAACGCACTTGAAAACGCTATGAAGATTCTCGAGTCAGAAGTTGGAAAGGAAATATCATATGCAGCATTTGAAACTGCTGACTTTAAATATCGCCTCTCGATGTACGATAAGTTGATTAGGGATATTCTAGATTTTCCTCACGAAAAACTTATCAACAAGATTAATGTGTAAGTGGGTTTTACTTTCCGAAAATACCAAACGTCCACCGGTTAAGCAGGCTCCTTTTTTGAGGTTGTTGAGGAATTGGTTTTTGAAATTCTGGAGCTGATGGTGGGATTCCTTTCGGAGCAGTATTAATCGGATTCCTTGGCGTGCGAGCTTTTTCTACAAGTGGAGGGTTCATACTAAACACGTCTTGCTGAGGAATCTCTTCGGGGAGCTTGTAGCTAAAGGCATCAGGTCCTGCAATCTCTTTTAATTTTAAGGATGGACGTGGAGGGATAGTTAGTGTCTCAGGCGATGGTTGTGCGCTGGCAGACTCTTCAGTTTTTCGTGGATCAATTTCAGTCCAGTATATTCTGTCTGCCTCGTCATACAACCGTTTAGCTTCCTTGCGGAGATCTTGTTCTTGCAATAGTCGCAATGATTCTTCAGCTTTTTTTATATCCTTGCTGTTGAGTGCGTCTTCAAGAGATTTTTTAAGCCAGTCATATCGGTTGAAATATGTATTTGCAGCAGCATATCTTGCTGAACGTCGAGCAAGTGCTACTTTCTCTCGTATCTCAGTTTCTGATGGTGGTATATTCTTTTTCTTGTACTCCTCAAGTAGTTCTTCTTTGGTAACTTTAGAGACCGATTCCAATACCTCTTGAGTAGGTGTTGGCCGTAGAGAAGGAAGTTCCTTTTCAAGAGTTTTATTGCGTGCTGAAAGTCCTAACGCCTCGTTACTTGCAAGTTCTTCTGGCTTAGCCGCTTCAAGATCTGCCTTTAGGATCTCTTCATCGGGACCTGGAGTGTTTGTGATCTCTCGATCTATTTGTTTAAGTTCTTCTAGTCTTACAGCATCAGATTTTTTTTCTGGGAGTGGATAGTCCGGGATCGTGCTTGAGATAACCGGTTCCGCTGGGTGGTATTGTTTCTCGGTCATCACGAAACGTTCCTCTGATTCTGGCTGAGTGCTTTCAGCTAACTTTGGCTCAGGTGCTGAGTAGGGTGTAACAGATCCAGGTACTACATCTTTTGCTTTAATTATCACCCCTTCTTTTGCCTCAGGTTTAATTGGTGACTTTTCAATTACCTCACCCTCAAAAGTATCTTCATGGATGTGTACCAAATCAGGCATAATTTCTCCGTGAGAAATGGTGTCACCAATATTAGCATTAATAATTATTGGATCAGGTGTCCTTTCGCTACCAATCGGGTCAAAACTATTGAATACATCAGTGGTCGCTTTGAGGATTGCCCTTTTGCTATTAAATGGGCTTTTAGTACGTTTCTTTTTCTCAGGTAGGTGGGAGCCAGAATCACTATGTTCTGAGCCTGTTTTCTCGTGTTTATTCATCATATAAGTATAGCTTGACTTCTAAAAGAGTTTGTATATACTTATCCCTACCTGAAAATGCATACAAGAAACCACATCGCGAGGCGGACCTAATACTGAGCTTTGCTCGGTACGGGCCGCTTCGAAAGAAGCGGTTTTTTGTTGAGAAACTCGAAGACAGACTGATCGTTGACAATTGAATCTAGATCTTGAAATTTAACTAAAAGCTCTTGTTGCGCACAGGAAAAATCTCGAAAGAGAAATTGAACGCGCGTGACAGGATGCAGTATTTTTAACGTTTGTGGTTCTTAAATTTCCTAATAAGGAAATTAAGAGCATATGGTGGATGCCTTGGCTTCAGTTAGCGATGAAGGACGCAGCATGGCGGCGATACGCTACGGGGAGGTGCCTAGCAACCTTTGATCCGTAGATGTCCGAATGGGGAAACCCCTCTGTATATCAGAGACGTGCAGGTTTACTGTACGTGCGCACCCTGGGAAGTAAAACATTTCAGTACCAGGAGGAATAGAAAACAATAGTTATTTCCTTAGTAGCGGCGAGCGAAAAGGAATGAGCCCAAACTTGCTTTCACCTTCTCTTTTTGAGTAATCGAAACGAGGAGGTGCGGGCGAGGGTTATAAGGTAATGTAGGGACTAAGTCCATTAAAGTTACAAATCATATTGGTAGAAGAACGAGCTGGAAAGCTCGGCCAAAGAGGGTAATAGCCCCGTATTCGAAACTGATATGACTTTAATCATTATCCTTGAGTACCTCGAGACACGTGTGGCTTGGGGGAATTTGCCGGAACTAACCGGTAAGGCTAAATATAACTGAAGACCGATAGTGAACTAGTACCGTGAGGGAAAGGCGAAAGTAGTCCGGTTAGGACAGTGAAATAGTACTGAAACCATATGTTTACAAGGAGTCGAAGAGGAATGCCCTTAAAAGCATATCCTCGACGGCGTGCCTATTGAAGAATGAGCCAACGAGTTGATGCGTGGTGCCTGGCTAAGACCGAGAGGTTGGAGCCCCAGGGAAACCGAGTATGAATAGTGCGCATGTACTACGCATCAGACCCGAAACCAGACGAGCTTGCCATGGGCAGGGTGAACATCGCAGAAATGCGATGGGAGGCCCGAACCCGTTTGTCGTTCAACGCATTGGGATGACCCGTGGTAAGGAGTGAAAAGCTAACCGAGTCTGGTAATAGCTGGTTCTTTCCGAAATAGCTTTTGGGCTAGCGTCAAGTTGACCCTCAGGGGGTAGAGCACTGGAAGGTCTCGACAGGGAGAAATCTCGCGAGACCTATCAAACTCCGAATACCTGAGACTCATTACTTGGCAGTTAGACCGTGGGGGCTAAGCTCCACCGGTCAAAAGGGAAACAGCCCGGATCGCAATTTAAGGTCCCTAAATTTATGCTAAGTGCACTTAAGGAGGTGTCGTTTCATAGACACTGAGGATGTTGGCTTAGAAGCAGCCATCATTTAAAGAAAGCGTAACAGCTCACTCAGTAAGAGACGATGCACCGAAGATACACGGGGCTAAGCATAGTACCGAAACTGCGGGCTTATTATGTCTTCGGACATAGATAAGCGGTAGGAAAGTATTCGTATCAGCGATGAAGGTAAAGGGGTGACCCATACTGGAGCGTTACGAAGTAAGAATGTTGGCACAAGTAACCACAATATCGGTGAGAACCCGATACGCCGAAAGAACAAGGTTTCCTTCGCAATGACAATCAGCGAAGGGTCAGTCGGTCCTAAGGAGATGGCGAAAGCCGAATCCGATGGGCACACGGTTAATATTCCGTGACTGTTACATGGTGCGATGGGAGGACGGATTGTAGTATATATGACGCACGATTGGATGTGACGCTCGTATGGTTAGGATCATACCCAGGTAAATCCGGGTATGCCCTTCGGGGAAATCCAAGCCAGTCGAAAATTTCCATGTTCGCATGGAGAAATCATATAAAGCACGATCCCAAGAAAAATCTCTAAGCATAACCATGTCGCATCCGTACCGCAATCCGACACAGGTGTTCAGGTCGAGTAGACCAAGGCGAACGAGTGAGAGGTCTTCAAGGAACTCGGCAAAAAAGCAGCCGTAACTTCGGAATAAGGCTTGCCCCTGCATCGCAAGATGCTGGGGGCCGCAGCTAAAGTTTCTCTGGCAACTGTTTACCAAAAACACAGCTCCCTGCGAACTCGTAAGAGGAAGTATAGGGGGTGACACTTGACCAATGCCAGAAGGTCAAATATCGGCGGTGAAACGGTCGTAAGATCGAATTGCTGACTGATATAAGCCCTGGTGAATGTCGGTCGTAACTATAACGATCCTAAGGTTCTGGGTTTATGAGAAATCATGAATCCAGAAGGATTAGGATTGTTATAGTGAAAGTAAACAGATGAGAAATAATTAAAAGAAGTTTAAATAGTTTTGTGTGCATACCGCTTTTTTATAGAGTGAATATGTACCGTGGGTGACAGTCCCATTAACGCTGCCCGTTTGTAGTAATACAAATGTCCGTAACTGACTATATGCTGGGAAGTTCGAAAGAACGATCAGCAGGAAAGACTCAGCGCAAGTTGAGAATCCCCAGAAACCAAACGTCAGGTTTTGCATGTACGCAAAATAAGATAGAGTTCGGGTTTAAGGAATACCCTAGCGAAATTCCTTGTCAGGTAAGTTCTGACGCGCACGAATAGTGTAATGACTGGAGAACTGTCTCGAAGACTTGCTCGGTGAAAATACAATACCGGTGAAGATGCCGGTTACCCGCAGTTAGACGAAAAGACCCTAGAAGCTTTACTGCAATTTAATATTGAGGATACGTGAATGCTGCGTAGCATAGTGAGGAGAGGTTGAGATTTCGGTTTCGGCTGAAGTGGACTCGTCAGTGAAATACTCATCTGCATTTATGTATCTTCTAACCTCGACGGAAAAAACGACGAGAGACAGTATTTGATGGGCAGTTTTAGTGGGGCGCTATCCTTGGGTGTATCAACAATATGGTGTTGGTACATCCAAACTATGGCGCCTCATGGAGATTAATCACTCCGCAAAAAACAAATAAGGGGGCATTCCTCGAAAGAGAGAATGGGAAATTAGCTATATGCTGGAATATCTGTGAATCCAACAGTACTTGAAAGAGTAAAAATCTGTTTGGTGCAGACAATCAGCAGGAAACTTAATTACCGAAAGGTGAGTAAGGATCCTCAGAGACTAAATGCTAATCTCTGTCGTAAGACAGATGAAAATATAGTCCGAACTTTATGGCGACATAAAGCACATGTAAATCACTTTACATGGACTCAACGTAAAACATTGAGGAACAGAATGCCTAAAAGGTAACGGAGGAGTTTATTAAGGTTGGCTAGGTGCGGATGGAAACCGTACCGATAGCGCAATGGTATAAGCCAGCTTAACTGTAAGACGGGCATGTCGAACAGATGCGAAAGCAGAACATAGTGAACCGACCATTCGCATTAGATGCGGTGGGAGATTATCGGACAAAAGCTACTCTAGGGATAACAGGCTAGTTCTGCCTAAGAGTCCATATCGACGGCAGAGTTCGGCACCTCGATGTCGGCTCATCTTATCCTGGGGGCGGAGAAGCTCCCAAGGGTTTGGCTGTTCGCCAATTAAAAAGATACGCGAGCTGGGTTCAGACCGTACAGTTTTTGAGTTACATAGCAATATGTAGTTTCGAAACATGTGCCGTCTGAACCCCGAGGACGTGGTACCTCACCACACTGTAACAAAAAATATCCAATCACATCACGGCGGTCGCATGAAGTAATTCATGATGACACAGCTGACTTATTTCGGTGGACTCCTCGTGCATTCTTTGCACGGATCGGATGATACCGAGGGAACCCTTTGCAATCTGACGCAAGTCAGAATATATTGGGACCCGTAGAGACTGCTACGTTAGCCATCCAGTACGTTCCCCGCAAAAGGGAAATACCGGATGAAGATACAGTCCAATGCATTTAGTAATAAGTGGTAACATGCGTGAGACAGGTTGGTCTCCTATCTACTGTGGGCGTTGATTCTTGAGGAGATTTGACTCTAGTACGAGAGGACCGAGTTGAACTGACCTCTGGTCTACCTGCTGTCCTGCCAAGGGCACCGCAGGGTAGCTATGTCGGGCATGGATAACCTCTGAAAGCATCTAAGAGGGAAGCCAGCTCCAAGATTAGGAATCGTTTGAGACCCCTGAGAGATTATCAGGTTGATAGGCACCAAGTGTACGTACCGTAAGGTATTGAGCTGAGGTGTACTAATAGGTCGACCCTTATTAGGAAATTTGGGAATCAAGAAAACGTGGTAAATACATGCATCCTGTCACGCGCGCTCAAGAGCGCTGCGTAGGTTGTTTTAAGATCTAGAAAAAATATTCGAGCCTTATGTTCTGGTGGTTTGTCGCAGGGGCAACACCTGATCTCATCCCGAACTCAGAAGTTAAGACCTGTTGAGGCGATGATACCCTTATGGAGGGGAAAGTAGCTAGCCGCCGGTACAAAGGGCTTGAATGAAAAAACAGCAACACACCGTTGCTGTTTTTTGTTGCCAGAAGTTTGATAGAATTGCCTCTACATGGCAACTTGGGCAGAGCGTAGAAAGATTACGTACCTTACAGTTTTTATCGTTCTCTTTGCATTCGTTTCAACATATATATATATTCGATATTTTAAAACTCCCCCAACGTGTTTTGATGGATGGGCAAATGGTGATGAACTTGGAGTAGATTGCGGCGGATCATGTCAGCTCCTTTGTCCCGCAGACAATATTCCGCCGATTGTAGAATGGTCACGATCATTTGAACTTGCGCCAGGTAGATATAGTCTTTTTGCGCTTGTTGAGAATCCTAATATTAATGCAATCGCACGTGCAGCAACGTACACATTTTCTGTATTTGATGCAGAAAATAATATAATTGCACAGAAACAAGGAACAACCGTTATTCCTGCAGGAGTTAAATTTGGAATATTAGAGCCGGGAATTGAAATTGAAGGAATCCCCGCCCGAGTACAGTTTGCATTTAATTCAATTTCGTTTGAAAAAAATACAGACACCAGACAATCACAACTTCGGGTCTCAGGTATCCGAATGGCTGAAGAAACACCGAGCGCAAAAGTTGAGGGGTTCGTTGAAAATGTTTCAGTAAACGACATTCGAAACGTAGAGGTGGCAGCGATTGTATATGGTGAAGATGGAAATGCAGTCGGTGTATCGAAAACACTTGTTGATCTTATACCTGCTGGAGGCTCAAAACGGGTAGTGTTTACATGGAACAGCAGCTTTGAGTCAATTGCCCGTGCCTGTGAAATTCCAACCGACACCATGCTTCTCATTGATCGTTCTGGAAGTATGGATGATGAAAAAATTAATCCACCTGAACCTATTTCAACTGTACTCGATGCTGCTAGACAATATGTGCAGAAAATTGGTGAACAGGGAAAAATTGGAATTGCATCCTTTGCTGGAACCGCGACAATTGACCAGCCAATTACCTCAATTCGAAGTGAAGCACTACAGGCACTAGATATGGTTCGAATTGGTACAGATGGTATTCAGCACACAAACATAGCAAGTGCGCTCGATGCTGCACGTGCTGAATTTTCATCTCAAAATATCCTTGGAAATGATTCTGATAAAATCGCTATTTTACTCACTGATGGCGTAACAACTCGGCCACTTAATCCAAAGAATGCTACAGACATGGCATATGCAAAACAAGCAGCTGAAATTGCTGCTGCCGAACTAAAGGTAACTGGTGCACATGTATTCTCGATTGGCTTGGGAAGAGAGGTGGATATTTCGTTACTTAAAATCATTGCATCAGACGAAGCTTCGTATTATGCAGCACCAACTGCTCAATCAGTTGCTGGAATTTATGACAGGATTGCTTCTCGAATTTGCGTCCAGTCCCCAGTCATTCAACTTATTCCTAGGATACTTCCGTAATGAATACTTTACGCTCTCTTGCTGCGACTATTATCAGTCGTGTAGATTGGTGGCTAATCTTATCTGCAGTTACTATTGCACTCCTGGGACTGGTTACCATGTACTCTTTTAATGAAGGAGAAAATTACTTCTATAAGCAGCTTCTGTCACTTGGTATTTCAGTGGCAGTATTTTTTGTACTTGCGCTAGGGGATTTTAGATTTTTAAAGCATACCCGAGTTGTGATGATTGTATACATTGGAATCATCGCGCTTTTGGCGGGGTTATTTCTTTTCGGTACGATCGCTAAAGGATCACAGAGTTGGTTTAGAATTGGAGGTTTCTCGCTCCAGCCAGCTGACTTTGCAAAGATTGCCCTTGTAGTATTACTCGCAAAGTATTTCAGTCGACGACATATTGAAATCAAACGTATAAGACATATTCTGGTGTCCGGTTTTTATGCATTCTCGCTCTTTTTTATGATTGCGCTTCAGCCTGATTTCGGTTCAGCAATGATTATCTTTTTCATTTGGTTGGGTATGGTACTTGTCTCGGGCATCTCGTATAAACACTTACTCTCTATCGTCTTAATTGGAACGGTAACGTTTGCGGGTTTATGGCTCTTCGCATTTAAGGACTATCAAAAAAGTCGTATTGCAACCTTTATTAATCCACTCGCTGATATTCGTGGAGCGGGGTATAACGCATATCAATCAATGATTGCGGTGGGTTCCGGGCAGGTGGTTGGGAAGGGTGTGGGGTATGGAACACAGTCTCGACTCCAATATTTACCGGAGCACCAAACAGACTTTATTTTTGCCTCGTTTGCAGAGGAGTGGGGACTACTCGGTACTCTGATGCTGTACATCTTATTCGGTATTGTCTTTTGGCGACTGATGCTTGCAGCGTATAGGGGAGCAAGTAACTTCGAGACCTTGTTTGCGTTGGGAACACTTATTTTCTTCAGTGTGCATATGGGAATTAATGTCGGCATGAACATGGGAATGCTCCCAGTAACGGGAGTACCGCTACCGTTTATGAGTTATGGTGGAAGTCACTTGCTCGCAGAATTTATTATGATTGGCCTTGTGTCGAGTATGCGTGCCTACGAACGACCGGTTAGACAAGATATGTTACGAGACCAGCCAGAGTTGTTAATTAGTATTAGGTAATTTTGAGTAACCGTTTGAGGTGCTAGACTAATCGCCATGACACAGATACGGACGTACGCAAGACCAATCCTCATTATCGGGGATATATTCCTTTGGTACACCTCACTGTATGCTTCCTTGGCGATCCGATCCCAGGAGTTTCCAGGAAAGGAGGTTTTGCTTCCGCACCTTGCAGTATTTACCCCTATTCTCTTTATTTGGATGGTAGTGTTTTTGGCAATTGGGTTATATGAAAAGCACAGTGCGGTACTTAAAAACCGCTTGCCTTCAACAATATTTCAAGCGCAGATTATCAATATTGCAATTGCAGCGATGCTTTTGTATAGCTTCCCAACACTTGAGATTGCACCAAAAACCGTCCTCTTTATTTATCTTCTTGTCTCCTCGGTCTTGATCATTGCATGGCGAATTTATGCACCCCGCTTGTTTATTGGCTCAACAGAGCCAGCGGTCATTATTGGATCTGGGTCAGAAATTGAAGAGGTGTGTCGTGAACTCAAGAAAGAGCAAGGATACCCAATGTATATTGTTCGAAGGATCGATACTGAAGCCAACCTTGAGATGGTACTTAAAGAGACTGGGGCGCGTATTGTGATTGCAAACCTAGACTCAGCCGCGCCACTTTCAATGAGTCGTACGATTTATCGCTCGGTAACTTCAGAGCAGGCGGTATTCATTGAATTTACCACGGTCTATGAAGAGATCTTTAAGCGTCTCCCCGTCACCACCTTCGATGAGCGTTGGTTTGTACAGCATATTGCGTTAAGCAGCATGCCCACATTTGATTTCGTGAAGCGTGTCATTGATCTCGTAACCGCTGTACCGATATTTTTAATCTCCTTGCTCATCTACCCATTTGTTATCGCTGCGATCAAGTTTGAAAGTGCGGGGAGTGCGTTTTTTAAACACACTCGAGTTGGAAAAAATGGCAAACTCATTACAATCATTAAGTTTCGATCGATGACAGAACACGCAAGTGCTGATGGGTTGCATAAAAATCCTCAAATGACCAAGGTTGGAGCGTTCATCCGAAAGACTCGTATCGATGAGTTGCCACAGTTATTGACTGTTATTGCTGGCGATGTCTCGTTAATTGGCCCACGACCTGAATTGCCAAAACTAGTTTCTATCTATGAACAAGAAATTCCATACTATTCAAGTAGACATTCGGTAAAACCAGGGCTTTCAGGGTGGGCACAGATCAATCAAAAAGATCCACCAAAGCTTGCAGCTCAAGTTGAATCGACCGCAATTAAGCTCTCGTACGACTTGTATTACATTAAAAACCGCTCTCTATGGCTCGATATATTGATTGCACTTCGTACAATAAAGGAGCTAGCGCTACGACGGGGTATTTGATAGTGTGAGTGGATATGAAATTTAGGATATTATCGATTGTAATACTGCTTTTGGGCGCTGGATTAGGTTATTTTGTACACAGTAATTGGTACCCATTTTCACTCGGTCTTGACCTTGCTGGAGGTACCGAACTTATCTATACCGCAGACGTTTCTCAAGTTAAGGAAGGGGAAGCTGACGAGGCAATGGAGACACTTCGTGATGTTATCGAGCGTCGCGTAAACCTATTTGGTGTTTCAGAACCCGTTGTGCAGGTTGAACGTGGTGGAGCGTTTGGTGGTGGATCTTTTAGACTCCGCGTTGAACTTCCAGGTATTACTGATGTTGAAGAAGCAGTTAAAAGAATTGGAGAGACTCCATCTCTTGAATTTAAAACAGTTCGCCTAGACCTTGCAGCGTCTTCAACTGCGTCAACTACTCCTGAAGAAATACTGGCCTCAACTGGTCTTACTGGCAGATATCTAGAACGAGCTGAACTCATATTTGACCAGACACTTGGTGCTCCGCAAATCAGCATTCAATTCAATAGCGAAGGAGCAGAACTTTTTGAAAAAATTACAACTGAGCATGTCGGTGAACCGGTCGCGATTCTTCTTGATGGAGAGGTGATCTCGTCCCCTGTAGTGAACGAACCAATTAGTGGTGGAAAAGCAGTGATTAGTGGACAGTTTGCGATTGAAGAGGCACGAACACTTGTTCGTAATCTAAATTACGGAGCACTCCCACTACCAATTGCACTTGCTGGAACACAGTCCATTGGAGCGTCTTTGGGAAGTGATGCTGTTAATGCTGGTATGATTGCTGGACTCTTTGGGTTTGCCGCACTTTCTCTCTTTATTATTCTTTGGTACAGGTTACCTGGAATAATTGCTGTACTTGCATTGGTCCTATATGTTTTGATTAGCCTTGCTGCGTTTAAGTTTATTCCTGTCACGCTTACAGCTGCAGGTATTGCTGGATTTATTCTTTCAATTGGAATGGCAGTGGATGCCAACGTGCTTATTTTCGAAAGAACAAAAGAAGAACTTCGAAAAGGAAAACCACTCCACGATGCTATTACCGAAGGATTTCATCGCGCGTGGCTTTCAATTAGAGACTCAAACATTTCAAGTTTGATCACTGCTCTCGTACTCTTCTGGCTCGGAACATCAGCAGTAAAGGGATTTGCCCTTACACTCGGACTTGGAGTGTTGGTAAGTATGTTTACAGCAATTACTGTATCTCGAACATTCTTGCTCGCTGTTGCACCAAGCTCACTTGGAAACGCCACACGGTTCTTATTTGGAAGTGGAGCAACTAATTCAGGCCCTCAAAGCAATAACAATAATTCTAAATAGACATATATGTGGATCATCAAGCACAGAAGCATCTTTTACATCCTCTCGGTAATTCTGATTGTCGGTTCTATCGTTACATTCTTTGTTCCAGGTATCCGAGCCGGTATCGACTTTACCGGTGGAAGTCTCGCAGTATTTCATTTTGACACTCGTCCGGAGCTAGAGGTATTTACTGAGGGGTTTAGTGCTATCGCAGAAGAAAAAGGGGTAGCAGATTATACAATCCAACCAACTGGTGAGGAAGCATATACAGTACGAACAGAGCCAATCACTGAAGCCCAGAAAGACGGACTTGCTGATGGTGTTGCAGAAGTTTTTTCTGAGAACAATGCGTCACTTGAACAATTTACAAACATTGGCCCGACTGTTGGAAGTGAACTTAAAAGCAAGGCGTATCTTGCTATTGGAATTGTGCTTATGGCCATTGTTCTCTTTATTACCTTCGCATTTCGTGAAGTGTCAAAACCAATTGTTTCGTGGAAGTATGGATTGGCAACGATCGTAGCGCTTGCGCACGATATTATTATTCCAACAGGTGCATATATTCTCTATTCAAAATTCTTTGGTGGAGAACTAGACATGTTGTTCATTTCAGCACTCCTTGCCATCTTAGGTTTCTCAGTCCACGACACAATTGTAGTGTTTGACCGTATCCGTGAGAACCTCCGAATCAATGCAACGGGAAGTAAGAAAGAAGACTTTGAACTTACTGTTGGAAGAAGCGTAGAACAGACATTTACGCGTTCAATTAATACCTCTGTAACTGTGTTTATTGTGCTTCTTGCCCTTATGGTATTTGGTAGTGATGTGATTAAGCCATTCGCCTTTACACTCCTCGCAGGTATCGTTATTGGAACATACTCATCTATCTTTATTGCGTCACCATTAATGGTGACTTTGTACAAACAACAGAGCAAGAAATAGCCCTAAGAAAATAGGGTATTGTGATGTTTGACAAGGGTTTTTGAAGGTGTATAATACCCCTTACCGCTTTGGAACAAGGCCGTTTCTTCAAAAAAGAGACAGCTGTCCGACTAAAGCGGAGTTTCTTTGAAAATTTCATATGAATTAACTAGAAGTGCTAGTTAATGTTTATTTCTTTAAAATAATTTCAGTAGCGAAGATCAGCAATTAAATTTGCAAAAACTCGAGAGAAACAAAAACAAAAAAGTTCGTGATGTCGAAAGATACTGTGTTCTATTTTGTTCCGTTCGGTGTTGTATACCTTCTGATATTGCAAGCTACGCAAGTAGTTCGTGGTATCAAAGACATATGGCATTTTATAGTTAGAGTTTGATCCTAGCTCAGGATGAACGCTGGCGGCGTGGATAAGGCATGCAAGTCAAGGGGGCCGCAAGGCAACCGGCAGACGAGGTAGTAATACATAGGTACATACCCTGAAGTTGGGCATAGCTCGTCGAAAGACGGGGTAATTCCCAATATTCTCTATGGAGCAAAGTCGTAAGACGCTTTGGGAGTGGCCTGTGCGATATCAGCTAGTTGGTAGGGTAATGGCCTACCAAGGCTAAGACGTCTAGGGGACCTGAGAGGGTGACCCCCACCGATGGGACTGAGACACGGCCCATACACCTACGGGTGGCTGCAGTCGAGAATCTTCCACAATGGACGAAAGTCTGATGGAGCGACGCCGCGTGATCGATGAAGTGCTTCGGTATGTAAAGATCTTTTATGAGGGAAGAAGTTTATTGACGGTACCTCATGAATAAGGGGCTCCTAATCTCGTGCCAGCAGGAGCGGTAATACGAGAGCCCCGAGCGTTATCCGGAATTATTGGGCGTAAAGGGTGTGTAGGTGGCGTTATTAGTCTTTTGTGAAAGACCCAAGCCTAACTTGGGGAACGCATTGGAAACGGTAATGCTTTGAGAGTGTGAGAGGTGCACGGAACTTATGGTGTAGGGGTGAAATCCGTTGATATCATAGGGAACACCAAATGCGAAGGCAGTGCACTGGCACATATCTGACACTGAGACACGAAAGCGTGGGTAGCGAATGGGATTAGATACCCCAGTAGTCCACGCCCTAA